>JARCMA010000088.1 GCA_030248405.1 Microcoleus sp. MP8IB2.171 | reverse complement strand
TCGTCCATAATGTGCTCGCCAATTCCCGTACAGCTTACCGCCGCACTTTCAGCCGCGTAATTTCCCGCCGGCATCGCCGAGTCGCTAACCCGCCCAATCCGCTCAAAACCCTTGCCACCAGTCGAAGTCCCAGCAGCCAAGCGTCCATGCACATCCAAAGCTACGACTCCGATCGTACCCATACCGGCCGGTTCCGCCACCACGTCAGCCATTGCTTTACTAAAATTGCCTTGGCGTTCCTGCATCCACTCGTGCAAGCGCAAATCCGTCATCGGATCGTAAATCGGCAAGTGAAGTTCTCGCAGCAATTCCGCCGAACCAAAATCAGAGAGAACCCGATCGTCCGAAGTCTGCAAAAATTTAGCAAGTTCGATCGGATTTTGAACGCGAGAAACATTAATCGCCCCGCTGAAACGCTGCATCAAACCGTCCATCAGCGAAGCACTCATCCGAATTTGACCATCCGACTGCACCACAGAACCAGTACCGGCATTGAATCGCGGGTCATCTTCCAACAATTGGCAGCCCCGCACCACTGCTTCTTCGGCACTTGCACCGTCTTTCAGCAGCGGATAAACTTCCTCCAAAACATCGTAAAGCGATTTCCGCACCGCCTCAATTCCGCCTTTACTGTGTAGAGAACTGCCCGCACCGCCGTGAATAACTAACTTTGGTTGTACTTGTTGCGATGCCATACTTTATAACCTAATAACCTAAAATTTTTCCTTTGCAATCTTAGCTTTGATCGAGCAAATTACCCTAAATTCTTAATCTTGAGTCGCCAAACGGCGGCGACGACAACGTTCGGAGCAGTATTTGACCTCATCCCAGCAGTCGGCCCATTTTTTGCGCCAAGTAAAAGGTCGATCGCACACCGGGCACATTTTTGTCGGTAAATCAGATTTCGATCGCTGCTTGGCCATGCTAATTTGGAAAGTACATTACTAACTCACATCTTGTACCATTTTCAGGAACAGGCTTTCCGGCCTGTTCCACAAGATTCAATTTGTTGTCGAACAGGCCCGAAAGTCTGTTGCTAATGAAATAATTTGCTTGTGTAACCGACATTCTTGATTGCTGAAACCATTGCTATTATTGCCTCTTCCTTCTTCCTTCTTCCGTCTTCCTTCTTCCTTATTCCTAAATTAAATGCTCGAAACGGCTGACGCCAACATCCGAATCATCTTAGTCGAACCTGCCGGCCCATTGAATGTCGGTTCTGTTGCCCGCGTCATGAAAAATATGGGTTTGCACCAATTAGTTTTGGTAAATCCCCACTGCGATCATTTAGGGGAAGAAGCCCGACTGATGGCAGTTCGCGCCGCCGACATATTGGAAACGGCTAAAGTAGTCGAGAGTTTGCCGGCTGCTTTGGTTGGGTGTGTCAGAGCGATCGCAACTACAGGGGATGATTGTCGATCGTTGCCAACACAACTAGAAGAACCCGCAGATGCCTTGCCTTGGCTCCTTGAAGCCCCCAGCGCCCTAATTTTCGGCCGAGAAGACTGCGGCTTGACCAATGCCGAATTAAACCGCGCTCAGCGCCTGATCCGCATTCCCAGCAGCGATGCCTACACTTCCCTAAATCTCGCCCAAGCCGTCGCTATCTGCTGTTACGAACTATACAAGTCAGTTGTCAGTTGTCAGTTGTCGGTTGTCAGTTGCCAGGAGGAATCGGCTCCCTTGGAAAATTTAGAGGGATATTACCAGCAACTAGAAACTTTGCTGTTAAAAATAGGATATTTGCAGCAGCACACAGCAGCAAGCCGGATGAAAAAATTTCGGCGTTTGTACAACAGAGCCTATCCGACAGTGGATGAAGTCGCCATGCTGCGGGGCGTCCTCCGCCAAACAGAATGGGCAATCAAAACTTACCCGCGAGAGACAAATTCTGATACTCTGGATGGGGCGTTGCCAGAAAATCCAACGGATAGCTAGGAGAAATGCTGATAATTGGGGATGTGAGATTGAGGATTTTTTTCACACAGAACTTTCCTGCACCCACTTGTCACCTTCATAACAGGGTTTCTTGACTAAAAACCTAAGCTTTGCGATAATTTGCGAGCAATAAACCCGGTTGCTGATACCATGCAGCGTCTGGGGTAAATCTAAAATCTAAAATCTAAAATTGATTGGCTGGCAAGCTGAAAAATCTTAAACTTGAACTTTACATTAGTGATGAAGGAGTAAGACGTGGCAGAGCGGTTTCCCAAAGGATCGATATTATCGGTGATATCCTCGATATCCTCTCCCAACTCCGGCTCAAAGCAGCCTAAGTCCGGCTCTTCAAGTCAGTCTGGCAACTCGGGCCGCCGCCGCCCTCCGCAACCGCAAAACGGCAATTCAGAAATTCGATCGCCCGAACCTGCGACTTTGCCACCGCAACAGGGCCGCGGCAGCAGAATTGGAGCCAATTCTCCCACATCTTCGGAAGAATTTACTACACAAGACTTTTTATCCGATCCCCGATCGGCAATTAACCCCAGAAAACCCAGAACCAGCAAAACTCCGCAGTCGAAGACTCGCCAACTAGGGAAAAAAGGCCTCGCTGCTGTCGATATGTTCGAGTTTCCTGACCCGAATCTGGATCGGGAAAAGGTGAGTTCGATCGCCAGCAATCCCAAAAGCCAGCTCCCAACTGCCACTCCCCCTACCACCCGTGGAAGTCGTCCCAGTTCGCCCCCCGCTCGCATTCCAGACACGGTAATCCCCGCAGATGCCAAAAAACCCCCGGTGCCTAAACCGCGCCCACAAGCGAGTCAGAGACCGGGTAAACGCTCTGCACCTCGGAGCGTGCCGCCGTTGGTGTATGCTACTCGCTTACTGATTTTGGGAGTTGGGATTGCGGTGATTTGCGGTACGCTGCTGTCGGTGGTAAATGCTGTGAGTCGAGCATCCACTGTAGCGGCAGAAGAACAAACCACCGCAGGGCAGAAAAACCCAGCGGATAGGGCATCTGCAGCACCCGCAACCCCAGAAGTGCTGCAACTGAATCAAGAATTAGCCGCTTTGAAAACCCAAGTTCAGGTTTTAGCAACAGAAAATCCTAGTTTGACAGCCGGAATATTTCTAGTCGATTTAGATACTGGAAGCTACCTAAATTTTAATGGCGATACTGCTTTTGCTTCAGCTAGCACAATTAAAGTGCCAATTTTAGTAGCTTTTTTCCAAGCAGTAGATGAGGGAAAAGTGCAGTTAGATCAGATACTGACGCTGAAGTCCGAACACATTGTCGGCGGTTCTGGAGAGATGCAAGACGACGCACCGGGTAAGAAGTATTCGGCTTTGGAAGTTGCCAAAAAGATGATTGTTGTCAGCGACAATACGGCGACAAATATGATGATTGAGTTGTTGGGAGGTGCTGAGGTGTTGAATCAGCTTTTTGCAAATTGGGGTTTGAGGGCGACCGTTATCCGCAATAATTTGCCGGATTTGGAGGGAACTAATACTACCAGTCCGCAGGATTTGATTAATATCATAGCCCAGATCGATCGGGGGAATTTAGTATCGGTGAAATCGCGCGATCGTATTTTGCAAATCATGCGCCAAACTAGAAATGATTCTTTGCTGCCGAAAGGTTTAGGCGAAGGTTCAGTTATTGCTCACAAAACCGGCAACATTGATACAATGCTAGCGGATGCGGGGATGGTGGATTTGCCGAACGGTAAGCGTTATTTAGTGGCGGTGATGGTGAAGCATTCGCCGGAAACCGAGAAGCCAGCTCAAACATTAATTCGGGAAATTTCTCGGATGAGTTACCGCTATTTGAACGGTGGGGAAACGCCAGCAGAGTCACAAGTGAAAATTAAAAATTGAAAATTCAACCGGGTTTTTTTCGGCTAGTGTTGTAGACTTTATCAAACTATAAATCAGTTGGTATTATGAAACTAAACATCCGATTTGCTTGTCTGGTAGCGCTCTCAACTTTAGCCGTTGGAGTCTCCCCCACCTTGAGTAATGCTAATCCTGCTCCTGAATATGAGACCGACGGCGTGAGAGTGATTAACAATAATATCGAACTCAATCGGGCAAAAAACTTAGCTCGTCAAGCAGCAGAAATTGCTAATGGGGGTTTAGGCAACTATCGAGCTGAAGCTTCTATGCACGGTACTTCTAAGGAATCGCCGTTTGTTGACAATGGTGATGGAACTTGGACTTTTACTTTTAAGGGTAACAAGCCGGGTTCGTCTGTATATACGGTAGAAACGGTTGTTACGGTTTCCCAAGATGGCCGAATCAGAGTTGATTACAACGGGCAAATTCGCCAGTGATCTCAATTTTGAACAACTGTGCAAAGAGCTAAGTAGATCGACTTTCAAAAACATAATATCGTTTCCGGTTAAACAAATCGCACACCGGAATTGATATAACACCGAGATAATAGCCCAGTATACCGGGCTATGCAGTTTCAATCCCCGATCGGGATTTAAGTTAACGGCATTTTTTCCGTTTGTTACAATCAAGGGAATTCCCATCCTCACATCAGCACTAATGCAAATTATCCTAGAAGTTCCCGAGATCCTGGGCGAAAAACTGCAACAATTGGGCGATCGTCTCCCGGAAGCGCTGGATCGCGCACTTCGGGAACTCGCCCCCCCAGAAACGATCTCCTACCAAGACGATCGCCAAATCGTCGAACTGCTAGCGAGTCAACCCAGCCCAGAAGAAATCCTCGCAATCCGCCCCACACCTGCGTTGCAAGCCCGCATGAGCCAACTGCTCGATCGCAATAAATCCGGCACTCTTTCGGCCAAAGAGGAAGTCGAACTCGATCGCTATTTGCTGTTAGAACATTGGGTGCGTTTAGCCAAAGCTCACGCCTACAAACGCTTACAGACAGAAGCATGAGTTATGTACCAGCCACTCTGCGTCGCGTCGTCACCCAACGCGCCGGAGATGAATGCGAGTATTGTCGATTTCCCCAAACGGCTTCACTGTTTACCTTTGAAATGGAACACATCATTGCTGAAAAACATGATGGGATTACCGTCGTGGAAACCTAGCGTTATCCTGTCCTTGCTGCAACCGTTTCAAAGGAACTGACTTAGGTTCTATCGACCCTGAGACACGACAGCTAACTCCCTTTTTTAATCCCCGTGTCCAGGAATGGTCAGACCATTTTCGGCTAGAAGGAGGAGCAATTGTCCCACGGACAGCAGAAGGGCGCGTAACCGCTAAAATTCTGCAATTTAACCTCCTAGAACGCATCCTCGAACGCGAGCAACTTATCAGTATTGGGGAATATCCAGCACCCCACCCACAAACCAATCCCTAATAGGGGTTTATGGTTTTTGCGGCTCTAGCGCCTAAGCCCTTGCGCTTATCCGCTAGTTTGTTTCAATCCCTAATAGGGGTTTATGGTTTTTGTGGCTCATTGTCAGTATTGAAAGAGTCAATAAAAAAAGCAGCCCGCGTCAACGGGTTGCTATCAACAATTAATTAGTTGAGGCAATTATATCATGATTAATCCCAAAAATTTCATCGTTTCAATCCCTGATAGGGGTTTAGGGTTTTTCCCGCTTATGCCAGATGAGATTGTTATGAGTCGTAAGCTTTGGGTTTCAATCCCTGATAGGGGTTTAGGGCTTTTCCCGCGTTAGTAGCATCTCTCCCAGGATGTAAAATTACTACTGTTTCAATCCCTGATAGGGGTTTAGGGTTTTTTCCGCGGAGTGGGATTTTGAGGTAGCGCGACAAACAACAAGTTTCAATCCCTGATAGGGGTTTAGGGTTTTTTCCGCGCTGTGTACACTTCCAGACTAATATCATTGGTACATCGTTTCAATCCCTGATAGGGGTTTAGGTTTATTGCGGCTCGCAATTAACAGAACCAGCCTTAGCTATCTTCCAGTTTCAATCCCTGATAGGGGTTTAGGTTTATTGCGGCTTAAAGCACGCTTCTCGAAAGAGTGCTTGACACTCGGGTTTCAATCCCTGATAGGGGTTTAGGTTTATTGCGGCACGTCAAGAACGCGATCGGCTCTTGAAGTACAAAGTTTCAATCCCTGATAGGGGTTTAGGTTTATTGCGGCCTATCGACCCCAGTGCTTCACCCCAAACTCCGGCTTGTTTCAATCCCTGATAGGGGTTTAGGTTTATTGCGGCTAATATTGAGCTTTCCATTGTTATCCCTGTCGGCGTTTCAATCCCTGATAGGGGTTTAGGTTTATTGCGGCAAAATTAACTTTCATCTTACCTAGACATTAGTAGAGGTTTCAATCCCTGATAGGGGTTTAGGTTTATTGCGGCTTTATGGAATCAATCAGCGGCTGGAATTGGCTTGTTTCAATCCCTGATAGGGGTTTAGGTTTATTGCGGCTTCCTCTGTTAGTTTCTGGAGTTGCCCGATCGTCAGTTTCAATCCCTGATAGGGGTTTAGGTTTATTGCGGCCGGTAAATCCGACGCTGGAAACTTGGCAACTACTAATGTTTCAATCCCTGATAGGGGTTTAGGTTTATTGCGGCCTCAAAATTCCTTGAACTACTTTTGCGGTTTCAGTTTCAATCCCTGATAGGGGTTTAGGTTTATTGCGGCCCCTCATTATCATCACTAGATTGATTTCTTGGTTGTTTCAATCCCTGATAGGGGTTTAGGTTTATTGCGGCGTTATAGAAACACCACACCACACTTCATTCCAAAAAGTTTCAATCCCTGATAGGGGTTTAGGTTTATTGCGGCTATCTGACTACCCACTAGCTACCGTCCCTTTAGATGTTTCAATCCCTGATAGGGGTTTAGGTTTATTGCGGCATTACATCAACAGCATTCTGCTATTGTTTTATATGTTTCAATCCCTGATAGGGGTTTAGGTTTATTGCGGCCGTACTCACGCCACTAGATTCAAAGAGTGGGGCTATGTTTCAATCCCTGATAGGGGTTTAGGTTTATTGCGGCCCTTAATGAAGAACAAACACATTAATTCGTTAAACGTTTCAATCCCTGATAGGGGTTTAGGTTTATTGCGGCAATTCCCCGCGTGTTATATTATTACCTAAAATTACGTTTCAATCCCTGATAGGGGTTTAGGTTTATTGCGGCTGTAACACCTATCGGTTTTCCTGTTGTATCCATTCAAAAAAGGTTTCAATCCCTGATAGGGGTTTAGGTTTATTGCGGCCAACACCTACTCCTAACCCGCCAAAATTACCTAGTTTCAATCCCTGATAGGGGTTTAGGTTTATTGCGGCGGACAACAGGTTTAACCCTACCGGGGCCTGTAATGTGTTTCAATCCCTGATAGGGGTTTAGGTTTATTGCGGCAATCGCCAGGAAACAATTGGTATCTTACTCGGCTGTGTTTCAATCCCTGATAGGGGTTTAGGTTTATTGCGGCTTGACTTAACCGCTCTACCGATATATACTTTAGGTTTCAATCCCTGATAGGGGTTTAGGTTTATTGCGGCCCAACACCGGCTAGCGCACTACCGGGGTCATCGCGGGTTTCAATCCCTGATAGGGGTTTAGGTTTATTGCGGCAGCATATAGCGCAGCGCGGACTATTGAATGATTGGTTTCAATCCCTGATAGGGGTTTAGGTTTATTGCGGCTTTGCAACTGCAGCAGCAGGGATTAGCTCTATGTGGTTTCAATCCCTGATAGGGGTTTAGGTTTATTGCGGCTGTGCCAGAGCGGGCATCGGATTCATCATCATTTTTGTTTCAATCCCTGATAGGGGTTTAGGTTTATTGCGGCTTGACAGCTTTTTAGGCATCCAAGAATATTGTTTGTTTCAATCCCTGATAGGGGTTTAGGTTTATTGCGGCTTACACCCCCCAATTGGGGGCCAAAAGTGATAGTCCGAAATGACTTTAGTTTCAATCCCTGATAGGGGTTTAGGTTTATTGCGGCTTGCCAAAGCCAAACTATTTGATGCTGGCAGCGACGTTTCAATCCCTGATAGGGGTTTAGGTTTATTGCGGCCTGAATTAATTGAACCATCTTCATTAAATTGTGCATCGTTTCAATCCCTGATAGGGGTTTAGGTTTATTGCGGCTAGAGTAATTTAGAGTCAATATGCCGATCGTGCTTTTGTTTCAATCCCTGATAGGGGTTTAGGTTTATTGCGGCGGGAGGTAAGAAAAATCCTAAGCTAACTATTAATGTGTTTCAATCCCTGATAGGGGTTTAGGTTTATTGCGGCTGATAGAACATGGCAAAATCCTAGTACACTACCTTTGTTTCAATCCCTGATAGGGGTTTAGGTTTATTGCGGCTTGACAGCTCCTAACGCTGTCCACATACTACTAAGTTTCAATCCCTGATAGGGGTTTAGGTTTATTGCGGCTTCTAAAGATAATTTACCATCTCTTACATATGCTTCGTTTCAATCCCTGATAGGGGTTTAGGTTTATTGCGGCGGAAGGACAAACCTGGAGTATCGCCCAAAAAGTAGTTTCAATCCCTGATAGGGGTTTAGGTTTATTGCGGCGCAACTACTTTTTCGTAGCCCCGGTGAATCTTATGGTTTCAATCCCTGATAGGGGTTTAGGTTTATTGCGGCAGGACTACGGGCATTTATGGAAATTTGACAACGAGTTTCAATCCCTGATAGGGGTTTAGGTTTATTGCGGCGGTCATAGTAGTCGAAGCTCCCAAGTATTGTTGGTTTCAATCCCTGATAGGGGTTTAGGTTTATTGCGGCTGTTGTAGTGATAGCCGTGCTTAAGTTGTCTCAAGTTTCAATCCCTGATAGGGGTTTAGGTTTATTGCGGCAGCCTGTGTTTGAAAGGCTTACAGTATTTAGTTTTCAAGGTGCAGTTGCGGTACTCGATCACAAAAGTATCATTTCAGCCACCGGCTTGTCAAGAGGCAATTTTTTCAACAGCCCTCAAAACCACTCACAGCAAGCATTACAGCGTTTGCGAGCATCGTTTTTTTCGGCCAAGTACCTCAAACCCTTGCTCTGCAAGCAATACAGCCGAAAAACTTGACCCCCTCAAAAAAACACCTACCGGTTCCCGCAAATTCTCATAAATCAGACCCCTGGCTACAAGACTCCGACTGCTGACAGCGCCTCCGCTTCACTCTCGTTCATCTCGTCGAGTTTTTGCCAAACTTGCTGCATCAATTCATCCAACCCAACTCGACTCACAGCCGAAATTAACAAAATCGGAGCACCGCTGATTTCTTTGAGTCGGCTGATTAAATTACCGATTTCTTCGCTTTCGAGATCGATCGCATCTACCTTATTAAAAGCCAAAATCTGCGGTCGATCGGCTAAACCACGCCTGTAAGCCTTCAATTCTTCCTGAATTGTGACATAATTGGCGATCGGATCTTCATCAGTAATATCCACCAAATGCAGCAACAACCGAGTCCGTTCAATGTGCCGCAAAAACTCATAACCCAAACCTGCGCCTTCGTGAGCCCCCTCAATTAATCCCGGAATATCAGCAAAAACAGTACCGTCACCGCTCGGTTTCCTGACTACGCCCAAATTCGGAACTAAGGTTGTAAACGGATAATCTGCTATTTTGGGGCGAGCCGCAGACAAAGCTGAAATTAAGGTAGATTTGCCAGCATTTGGCATCCCCAGAATTCCCACTTCCGCTAATAGCTTCAATTCCAAACGCAAAAATTTGTGTTCTCCTTCTTTTCCCGGCATCGCATAATCGGGAGCGCGGTTAGAATTCGTCAGAAAACACTTGTTTCCCAAACCGCCTTTGCCACCTTTAGCTACGCAAAAAGTCTGTCCGGGCGTCACCAAATCTGCTAAGATTGCCTGAGTTTCCGCATCGTAAACAACTGTACCGCAGGGAACTTCGATCGTGCGATCGTCCCCAGAAGCTCCAGTCATATTCTTCGGCGCGCCCTTCTTCCCGTTTTCGCCCTTAAAAATCCGGTTGTACTGGAAATCTAGCAGCGTTTGCAGGCTTTCCACCGCCACCATAAACACAGAACCGCCCCGCCCGCCGGTGCCACCGCTTGGCCCGCCCGCCGGTATATACTTTTCTCTGCGAAAAGCTACCATACCGTCACCGCCTTTGCCGGCTGCGACTTGAACATCCGCTCGATCGATAAATTGCATAATTTAGTCAGTTGTCAATAGTCAGTGTCAATAGTCATTACTTATTATGATACCAGATCCAAGCACAATATTCGTCTTTGCCTTTAGTCCGGGTCGGCGGACGACAGCCAAGTTTAGTCGCGATTTACAGTTGCCGGAAAAATATAATTATACCAATTTTGAAAAGTAGTGCAGAGTGAGAGATTGTACGCGAGCATCTGTAGGGAATCGGCACTGCCGTGTCCGGCTCTTAAATCTTTTAATAATCTGTATAAGAATTTGAGGATTGTACCAAGACTTTTGTTGAATTAGTATTATCAAAGCAGATTTGATATTAGCAAGACTTACCCACAAAAACTGAATAAACCGGGTTTTTCTACTGGCTTTTTCTACTGGCGCGGATGGGTGTAACGATGTTTTGTCCTAGAAAAACCCGGTTTTTGCATCCTGGACTAATTAGTAGTCATTAGTTAATAGTTACACTCATTAATCCAAGATTTCACAAGAATGACAACTGACAACTGCCTACTGACAACTGACAACTGACAACTGACAACTGACAACTGACAACTGCCTACTGCCTACTGCCTACTGCCTACTGACAACTGACAACTGACAACTGACTACTAACAATATGACGATACATCTTCCTTACATTCATCTGCCAAATAGCAGAGAGCTCGAAAGCGCATCCCCACTAACTGTTCGTAAAGCGGGTTAATCTGGCACATCGCCGGAATATGGACGATTTTGCGACCAAATAACACGACATCTCGCTCAAACGGACACTGGGGCGGAATAATTTTACAGACAAAGTGTGCCAATTTTGGGTCGTGAATTTCCCAGCCGTCAAGCCAGTCTTTGACGGGTTGCAGGACATTTTTGTTGTGAGGTTGAGGTAGCAGAGATGAAAGGGGTGTTCCGGCGGCGGGGGCGACATTCGCATCAAAGACGATTTGGCTGCTGGGCCCCTGCGGATCATCGCACTTGCTGTCTTCGATGGTGTGTCGCAGAGCTTCTATCGCTTCTAGATTGTGACCCAAAGCTGTGCAAAACTTATAGATTACCTCGTCTTCGCTGAGCGAGTAGGTACCGTCTGCCAAAGCTACCATGACTGCTGTCCTCAAAAAATCCTCGCCTTTGGCGGTGTCTTTCCCTAACACAGCGGCTAATTCCTCTGGGGCAATGGGTTCAAAAGCCTCCTCAAAAGATATCGGATGTAGTTCATCCTGAGTTAGATTGGCAATCATTTTTTGCTCGTCTTCGTCAAAGTTGCCGTCTGCCCAAGCAATTGTCAGCAATCCCCGCAGCCAAGCAGTAATCTCTTCATTGGTGCAGGAAGATTTAGCGTTACTCATTAGCATTTCCACTTGGATGTACCAGTCAATTTGTTCGTTTAGAGCGGGCTCAATATTCCCCTCCCAATAATTTTTACTGCTTTTTTGTTCGATGGATGATCTATTTGTGGAAGGTTTGTGCCCGAAGATTGCTCCAAACGCTTGTAGTGGACGTGTTAAAAGCATATTTGTTTCTCAGCAGCATCGCTGACTAGCGAGCTAATCTATTGGATAATCCTATTCCCTAAAATGTCATCTATCTAAAGGAATAGGTTTCTTTGCTTGATCTTAACTTTAGTTGCACCCATCGAGATGACGATCGAATTTTATGCCAGCCCGATTGCCATTAGCAACCCAATTTTTCGCAAGAAATCAAAGGTTGGCAAGCGTTGGATCTAATCAGACACTGGATTTTTCACCCAGGGCGATCGAACTTCGCTGTCTTTACATTTTAATATATATTTTTGTAAATTTTTGTGTCGAGGCTGGGCAATATTAACAGCGAGCCGACTTTAAGCTTTTGAAACAAAAAGCTGTGAGGAAACTGTTATTGCCTGTTAACAGTTGTGATTGCTGTGTCCGCCTAGAAATGACAAAATTTTTTAACTTCGGCGGCACAAAATCCAGCGCAATTCCATGGGCGGGCGGGCGTTTGCCATCGGGAAGACATCTCGACCGGTGGCCCAACTGGGAAACCAGGGCGTCGGTGGCCAGGCTCCTTCCGGCAGGTGGTGGCGTTCATATTCAAACACCAATTCGTCGGATATTTGGACTAAGGGCAACCCTTCCATTGCGGTGGCGAGTTCTTGGGGCGTAAATAAAGTAGACCAGGAGAGTTGGGCAACTTGTCGCACGAGGGCATCCGGCTGGTAATCGCCGACGGTTAAAAAGGTGCTGAACAGCAACAGGCCTCCAGGACACAGGGAATCGCACATTTTAGCGAGGAAAAGCCGTACTTGATCGCTGTCTCGAAAATGTGAGATGACTTCGGCGGCAACTGCCAACTGGTAGCGGGCCGGTTTCATCCGCATTAAGGGATCGAGCACATCGCCTTCAATCACTGTCACGGGAAGGTTTTCGGCTGTTACTGCAGCTTTCAATTGTTCTGCAAAAGCTGGAGTTAGTTCGATCGCATCTACAGAATAGCCTAATCTCGCCAGCGGCAAGGTATTGCGACCGGTACCAGCCCCCACGTCCAAAATCCGCACTCGATCGGGTGTGCCCAATTTAGCAGCCGTTGCCATCAATTTTGCATCGGGATGAGAGCCGAAAAGCGGAGGTTCTCTGGTGTCTACCCAGCTCTTGTACTGTTCTCCAACTGTTGAGGTAGTAACAATCACTTTGCAAGCTAAACCGGTTTGTGGCGGCTGCACTGATTCGTATTGCAGAATCAACATCGATGCTGTGGAGGTGCGGTAGCCTTGTTCTAACTTGGTGGCTAAAAGCTTGCTGAGTTCGTCTCTGCGGTCTTCGGGCAGGGGTCTGTCGAGAGTGCTAAATAGCTTTTCTATCGACTTGAGATAGTGGCTTAGCATTCCCGGTACGCAGGGGAAAACTAATTCTCCGCGAGCGTTTATGCGAGTATTAATTTTGTAGAGGATAGCTTGCTGGAGAATGTCGGGATTTACTACCAGCGGTAGCTGTTCGGTCTGGTCGATCGTACTTTCGGCGCCCATAGATTCCGCGAAGAAGTCATTAGTTATTAGTCATTAGTCATTAGTCAGAGGGAAGGCTGTTGAGAGCTGACTGTACAATTCAAGAGTATAAAAAAGCCGATTTTAGATTTATTTGGTTTGGTTGCTTAGTCTTTTTAGATTGTATTAAATCAGATTTGAGAGCTTTATTTTTTATAAATCTCAAATCTAAAATCTCAAATCGACCCAGCCCAAAACCCGAGTAGGTTCCAAAATCGGAGTTAGTATCAAAATAAGCTGTAGCGCATTTAAATTGTATGTTTCACGGCGAGGTGGAAAAAGCGTCAAATCCTCTCGCCTTCTCCCCTCTCTCCTTCCCCTTGTCAGCCATAACAGGCAATTTATATGGGTAGCAAATTAAAGCTGGGCTTAGTTGCTGCCGGTAAAAGTCACTAGGGGGAACTTTGACTGGGCTTCAGTCATCGGGCGCCGTCTGCCTTCCTCTTGCCAGTAGTTGATGACTTCTGTGGCTTGGTTGAGGATTTCGACACGATCGTTATCAGCAATCCAGTGTTTGGCTTCGAGTTCGTTTTTGAGGTCTTCCCACGCATCTTTGCGGGGCCAGAAAAAGTAGGATGTCAGCGGGCTAGTTCCTTTGCCGACAACTTGGTCAACGGCAAGGGCAACATTCTCTTCTAGCCAGAGAACTTTTAAGATGAACTTGGACAAGCAAACCTCCAGGGTTCCGATCGAACTTGTTAAAAATTTCTACAATCGCTAAGCGTAGCACACTCTGTTCGATAATTGGTCATCGGCTATGAAAAGTTTTGTGGCACGGCTGGTTTTAGCGCCACTCAGGGGCTGGGAACAGATAAAATTTGGGTTCTCATCGGCCCTAGGTACAAGGATAGTTAAGTTGTGAACAGAGTTATTTTAGTCTTCGACATTGACGGTGTGGTGCGGGATGTGTCCGGTTCCTATCGGCGGGCGATCGCCGATGCGGTGGAACATTTCACGGCGGGTGCTTTTCGCCCGAATTCTCTCGATATCGACTCTCTGAAGTCGGAGGGAGTGTGGAATAATGACTGGCAGGCGTCTTTCGAGTTAGTTTGCCGTTATTTTGAGGCGATCGGGCGATCGAGAAACCAACTCGCTCTCAACTATGACGAATTAGTGGCTTTTTTCCAAAGTCGCTATCGCGGGCCCGATGAGAAAAATTGGACTGGTTACATTTGCGACGAACCGCTGTTGTTAAGTCCGGCTTACCTGGAAAATTTAACGGTTGGGGGCATTGTTTGGGGCTTTTTTAGCGGGGCGATGCGGGATGAAGCTGCTTATGTTTTGTCAGGGAAACTGAGTTTAAATTCCCCGGTATTGGTGGCGATGGAAGATGCACCGGGAAAACCCGATCCGGCTGGACTTTTCGCGGCAATTGAACAGTTGGAAAACCTGCACGGTTTAGACAAAAATTTGCCCGTGATTTACGCGGGAGATACTGTTGCCGATATTTACACTATTGTGAAGGCGCGGGAAGTGCAGCCAAATCGGGTTTGGCTGGGGATGGGAATTTTGCCGCCTCACGTTTTGGATGATTCTGTGCGCTGCGAGGCTTATGCTGCAGCGCTGAAAACTGCTGGTGCTGCAGCGGTTTTTAGGAATGTCGAAGAGTTGACTGTTGCACGAATTGAAGAATTAGACGGCGGTTGAAACCGCGTCTACCGAAGATCGGACGGCGGTTGAAACCTACACAAACGATGTCCGCCTCCGCGGACTCAAGAAAATAACATAATTTAAACCGTCCGATCTTCAACCCGCGGAGGCGGGTTTTGTTTTTGTAGACGCGGTTTCAACCGCCGTCTTCTTCGGATGATATTGACATTTTTGGGGAGCATCCCCCGATCGCAAAACACATTTACAATCATCGGGATGCTCGCAATTTTTCCTTGGCGTTGTGAGATTATTTTAAGTGCAAGAATTTGTCTAAGGCACTGACTGCAACTGGTGGCCAGCGGCGGGTATTGGCAACCCAATCGAGGTCTTTGTAGCGGGCATCGAGGCCGATCGCAGCTACCCAATTGCTCTCAGCTTCCCCGCGCTGTCCTGCCTCCCAAAGACAGGCGCTGAGGGCGGCTCTCATGTCGGCAAATTGGGGGTATCTGCGGACGATGTTTTTCATGTTGCGAATTGCTTCTTTGGTTTGCCCGTTTTGATAAAGTGCGAGGGCGTGGTTGGCGCGGGCAAAGGCGTATTCGGGGGCTAATTCAAAGGCTTTGCTGTAGTCGGCAATTGCTGGTTCCCATTTTCCTAAACCGGCTTCGGCGTTGCCTCGGTTGTTGTAGGCGGCTGGATCTTTGGAGTCTAATTCTAGTACATGATTGTAGTCGGCGATCGCTTCTTGCCAGCGTCCTAAACCTTCTAAGGCGGTGCCGCGGTTTAGGTAGGGATCGGGGGCGTCTGGTGCTAGTTCGATCGCTCTTTCGTAGTCTGAAATAGCGGCTTGTAGTTTGTTTTGGCTGACTCTAGAATTGCCTCGGTTGCTCCAAGCGGCGGCTTGTGAGGGAAATTTGTCAATGATTTGAGTCCAAAAAGTTTCAGCGGCAGGAAATTTGCCTTCGTTTGTAGCTTCAAAAGCTTTTTGAACGAGTTCTCCTAATTCCTGTTGAGGATCGGTGATATCTGTTGGTTGTACTTGTGCGGCAACGGGGGCGATATTTCCCAACCACACTAACCCGGTTACAATTAATACTGTAAAAAATGTGAAAATTGAGCGAATCATCGTTGTTGGTCGTTTAAACTTTATTAAACATATTATTAACCGAAATTGCGGGCGTTGGTTAGAAGATGTTTGAAAAGTCTCGGCGACTTAAGTCGCAGCTACACAGACAAAACCTGCCTCCGCAGGTTCTGGATTTTCTTTAGTCGGCGCACCATCCGGACTTTGGTTGTGTAGTTGCGGTTTTAACCGCCAGTTTGTGTAGTCGCAACTAAGGGTAATTTGGTGAAAAAACGGTTGCTAATTTTGGGCGGGACGGGGGATGCTGCTGAATTGGCGGCAAGAGCGTCTCAAATCGCTGATATCGAGGTGGTATCTTCGCTAGCAGGACGCACTCAACAGCCTTTTACCCCAAAAACGGGTACGGTGCGAATTGGGGGGTTTGGTGGGGCGGCTGGACTGGCGGCGTTTTTGCTCGTTAGCGCAGCCCGCCCCTACGGGGGCTACGCCAACGGAGAGGATCGCCCGATCGACTTGTTGATTGATGCTACTCATCCGTTTGCGGCTCAGATTTCTGCTAATGCTGCTGTTGCTGCTGCTGAGTGTAATGTGCCTTATTTGATGCTGGTGCGTCCAGCTTGGGAGAGGGTGGAGGGCGATCGCTGGATTGAAGTTGCGGGCCACTCGGAGGCTGCAAAGGCTTTATTAGGGCTGTCTCAGCGGGTGTTTCTCACTATTGGTAGGCAGGAATTGGCTGCTTTTGCTGGTTTGGATGCTATTTGGTTTTTGATGCGGGCGATCGATCCTCCGGCACTCAATACTCCTATTCCTAATGGTAAATTGTTATTAGCAAGGGGGCCTTTTTCTTTGGAAGATGAGCGTCAATTACTATTAGAATATCAGATTGATACGATTGTTAGTAAAAACAGCGGGGGCGGTGCTACTTATGCGAAAATTGTGGCGGCTAGGGAACTGGGAATTCCGGTGGTGATGGTGCAGCGGCCGCCGATTGCCGATGTTGAAAAAGTTGCTGATGTTGCAGGGGCGATCGCTTGGTTAGTTAAGCAGTTATCAGGACTTTGGTAACTTCGTGTTCCATGCACGGAACCATGATTTCTAATGTTCCTTTGCTGTATGAAAGTCGGGATGCGCGACTTTCTCCTAATTCTGTTAGTAGGGTTTCAAACATCGGCAAGATTATGTCTTTGAGTAATAGTTGATTTCCTGGCTGGACTATGATTTGTTTTAGTTCTAGCTGCATAGTTTGACGGTTTTAATAGGATTTGAAATATAAAATAATTTAAGTTAATAGATTTTAGCAATTCAGAACTTATACGGAATTGCTGTTAGAGATTAGGATTAAATTTATTGAAAGCTATTAGGGGCACCCAGTTACGGGATCATTTCCTTCAGCAGTTCTCATACCTCCTATGATAGTTTCCACGATCGCACAGTGCTTAGCACCACCATTAACAGGAGAAACACTGACTTGAAAAGGTAGAGTTGGTGGACTGTTTGCATCGAAAGCACCATCAAACTTAAAAGTGAGCGATTTTTGAGTAGCAGTAAGAGTAGGAGCAGGAGGAGCAGCAGGAGGAGTTGTATCTCCACCAATAACAGCAAGTTGAACCTGTCCAGCTTTAACTTCACCTCCTGCATTTAACTCTTGTGTACCACCACCCGTACTTAGTGGCGGGTAAAAAGTTACTTTTAGCGGGTCATTGGTATCAAATATAATAGTGATATCGCGCTTAGTTCGCTTTGCTTCGCTTTGTGCAAGTCGTAATGATTGGAAAACGCGATCGTTCACAGTGCGAACTCTTTGTCTGTTGATGAATGCCAGCCAGCTTGGAGCGGCGATCGAGCTTAATATACCTATGATCAACGCTATCACCAGCACTTCTAGAAGGGTGAATCCTCCATCGCCATTTCGGGATGCAGTTTTGTAGAAATTAGGGCTGGGCTTGGCAGCAGAGTTATGCAAAAGTTTTAATAATATTGGTGGGGTTTTCATTGTACTATCCTATTGTTTATCGGCGGGCGGCGATTCGGAAATGTGTTTCAGGCATCAGTTACTTTCCTAACGCACCTAAACCTTGTACTTGAATGGTTGCTGTTGGGAAATATGCCGATCTCTGGGTATTATAATCAGTATTGTTCGGTTGAAGGCGACGGAGGCTGTTTCCTCTGAGCGTAACTCTGGCTATGTTTTTAGATGTATCAACACAAGCGTAAAAGCTATTTACGCTGTCTGGTGGCGAGGGTATTCTTAATGTCGTTTCTGGGATTGCTATGGGCGCGACTCCTGTTGTATCCATGGGATTGCCAAGAGCTGTCTGGCATTCGGCTGGGTTAATTGGTATTCCTGTTAACTGGCTGTGGTCGATATAATTAACCAATACTTCAGCAGCCTTAAAATTGGAATTGGCTCCCTTCGTCACATTTACAAGGGGCTTACTAATGTCAAAAGTTGGCTCAAAAGCTGCATCTGGTGCATATTCGTTTGCGTCAGTAAGACTGTAGTAAGGATTAGCGGGATCGGATGAATTTGGGTTTTTCACTCCATCCCTAATTTCATAGCGAGCAATACGAGTAGGACAAGTGCCTCCTGAAGGCTGACACCAAGTAGAGTTAGATGTAGTATCTCTAATCTGGTAGTAGACAACTAATGATAGTACATAAGTGTCGTTGCACTCACTACCGTTAGGTGGGCAATCGCTTGGTTTTTTTGCACTAACAGCCGAATTAATAGGAACAGCATTTTTAATTTGCTGTCGCTTCCAGAATACTAAAATTGGAGTCCCTGTGGTATTTGTAGGAGGAGGAGGAAGTTTAGTAGTGGTAGCAGTGATTCCCGCCTGATCGTAAATATAAATAGCTTGGCTCAAATCTTGGGCGATGAAATCAACGGCCGCCTGAAGGTCTTGCTCGGTGTTTGACTTGACTTGTTCCCTCCTGTCGGTATTCAGCATATCGACTACAAAACCGAGCATCGGCGTAATGATTAAAAACGCCATAATTGCTCCGACTAATAGCTCAACCAGAGTCATGCCCTTTTCTGTTTGAACGGGTTCGGATCTGTTTTTATGGTGCTGACTTTTGAGAAGCAACCTGAGTAAAGTTTTCATTTTGACTGTTTCCTTTGTCAAATGGGGGGAGCGATTTTAAATTTAATAACGGCGACTTTGATTATTACTTACAGCCATTGGTACCTTTGAGTCGAGCGCACAACGATTCATACGCGGAGGTCTCTCCTGTAGTACGGGGAATTTGTGTAGTCATTTCTACTACCGGCATGGTACGATCGCCCAAACCCCCCACAACAGATTGCTTTTTCTCACTTTTTGGGTTCTGCTTTAAAGTCACGCCAGAGGCAAAGGAATCGGCCCTGTAAACTCGTACCATTAACTCGTAGCCAGTTTTTGTGGGATCGGGGGGATTTGATGGATTTCGCCAAGCACCTTGAACGTAAAAGTCTGTGCTGCTGGTAGCGCTAAAACCTCCCCCATCCATGTCAAGGGGATATAAATTGCTGGAATTTGTCGGAGCAGTCGCATCTGCCACATTATTATTTTGGTTGATGACTGGGATAGGGAATCCTTGACCAACCGGGCCTGGTGTTGGACCCGCGATCGCCCCTGTTCTGAGAGCATCGATGTAAGTTCTCGCCGCCTGTGTGGCCAGTTCCGTCCGCCGCGCTTGTACGCGAGTCGCTACTGAGAAAGCCATCACGGGGGCGATCGCGATCATCAGCACCGAAACTACAATCATCGCTACCAATGACTCGATAATCGTGTAGCCACCATCTCGCGGCTGGGATAAATTTTGGTGTTGTTTGTGCTTAGTCATAAATAGGACTCCAGTAATTGCGCGGCAGAAAGTTAGAGGGTTAAGTTGGGCATTTAGCTCGATCGGCAGTTGTTAGGGTTTGGGTAGCCGGCGTGGCGGCAGTGTTGTCCGTAACTCCGCACATCAAAGTTGTTACCCACTCGTCATTGCGAGGTACTTCCCGGAAATACTCGGCCGGCTCAGTCTTTCTCGGAGGAGTAGTAAACCTTTGGGTAAACAAGTCAGGTGGCTGAGATAGCATACCCACGTCATAACCCCAATCCCGATCTGGCGGTCTGAAGAAGGGAATGAGACCTAGGCCCTCAATTTTGTATCCGGGGGAGCTTGTGGCTATGTCAGCTACGGGAGGTGTGTAAGCAACTGTAGCAGTCGTTGGGGGAGCGAAAAGACTTTTTAGAGTCCTTGCTGCAACTGCCCTCGGCGGAGAGCTCGCTGGCAAAATCGGCTGATAGGGGCCGGTGCTGTAGGCACTGCGGTTTAGTTGGACGAAAGCACCCTGAATATTCACCTTAATGTTTTTTGTGCCGTCATTCCAGCTCTCTAAGAAGCGGGGAAAGTTTTGCAAGCCACCGTTAAATTCACCGGTACTGCTGTCGAGCTTTCGCGAAGGAATATCCCCGGAGCCGATGATTAAATTATATTTTGTATCTACGGCTCGCGTTATCCACCCCGTTCTTGTAACGGTATAGCCTTGCGGTGGAGTTGTCCCAGTTCCATTATCCAATTCCACTGTTTGGAGCTGCAAGACTGGCATCAGCAGCGGCTGGATGGTAGGAGTTGCTGTGGAATTCGGCAACAGTTGATTATTCCAGTCATGGACATTGGTGTTGAGTGCAAAGGGGACACCAGCAGCCCCGTCGTAACTCATGGAAGTGCCAGCTAACGTGCCAAACCACAGAGAATTGTCTGTTAGAGCGCCCGGGCCGTCTACAACACCTGTGCCATTAATTCCTAAAGGCACTGGAGAAGACGGGCTTGTCAGAGCGTAAGAAGAGTTTCTTTTAAAAGCAACGCGGCGGGGGAAACGTTGCAACTCTGGTGCTGGGGGAGTAGCAGTTGTTCCAGCTCCGGCTACCCAATCAGTAGAGGACAGAGGACTATCATTTGCACGCTTCAGAGTTATCGGATTGACATACCAGTCCTCAGGTTTGCATTCAGAAACAGGCAGTTTCATACAAACTTCCATCAAATACTGTGGCAATTTCCCGCGCCGCTGGACAGGGGTGGCGAAGTTAGTGAAGTAAGAACTATCCAGCTTACTGGCGACAGTTTTGTAGTTTGCGTCTTTAAGCCCTCCAGTCGCCACAGGACTGCCAGTGGTTGAGAATGCCCCGCTGGTGAGCCCGTTAGTGACAAAGTTGTTGTTGAAAAATCCTTGCAGTTTGCGAGGCAATACAGCAGCAGCGCCGACATTATTCCTGAGGTCAAAGTCACCCTCGTTGCGGAAGCCAAAACGGTAATTCTTTGACAGCAGGTTGACAGCATCTGCTAGTACCGTTGCCTGACGCCAATTGTCACCCCCACAAGCCGTAAGTCGGGGGTCGCCTTTGCGACAGGCAAAGCTCTCATTGAGCTTGATCCGATCTTGGTAGAAATTAGCTGTAGTCCAGGTACCTGTCAGCGGCTGCTCAAACTCTTGCCCAGTAGTTCCCCCGGTGTGAAGATTAAACTCTCCTTTGATATAAGCCGGCAAATTAGAAACTAAAATCAAGCCTTTTTGCTTGACCACATCTGTCACACTGCCCACGTCCGGACTCGTGCCGCGAAATAGTTCCTTACCGTTGATTAGGACAATGCCGTTGGGTTTGCGGGTTGGATCGAGCAGAGAGTCGGAGGGGCTGACTCTTTTGCTGGTCTTTTCGTCGCCTGTCCGCTTACTGCGATCGGGCAGCGCGTCATCTCGGCTTGCATAAATGATCCCGCTGTTGGGCAGCAAATACTCCGGGCTTGGCCCAGTAGCATTTGTTTGAGCGATCGTCTTCTTCCGCAGTTGATCTAAGTCAATCTGAGTGGCGCGAATTTCTAGCGGTTGCCGTTCTTCGATGGGCTGATTGTAATCTCCTGTTAATTTGGCTGGTTTTATGTTTCCTACTCCTGGTACGAGAGGACTGCTCAGCGTAAAGGCTTCATTAACATTGGTATTCGGATCGTCCCGATCAACTGCCTTGATTTCTCTGGCATCCAAAAATGCGACTTCTTGAATTGCCCCGTGAGGAATCTTTCCGGTGGGAGCGGTAAAAGTGGCGCCTTTTAGAATGTCGAGTGCACAAAGCGTTGAATCAATAGCAGCTTTTTGTGCCAATGTGCGCTGGGTGTCAGCCACTTGGAGAGCCGATCTCAAACGCCCGTTGGTAAAGCGACCGTCGGGGAAGACTAAGTTGGCTTGATTATCCAAAACTGCATCGCCACCCGTCAACAAGCCGTTAGCCCCAGGAGTGGAAGCACCCGTTGGTCTGGCTGTAGGAGCGGGGTAGGTGATGCCGTTGTTAGATCCGATGAAGTTCGGCTGGGCTCCTCCAAGTGTCGGTAGCCCTGCTAATACGGCTGGTGACAGTGCTCCCTGTCCGCTGACATTGGTTAGCCCGTCGAGATTGAGGGCTGTCAAAGCGCTGCTGGGGTCGTAATAGCTGCTGACGCAGGCGATCGGCTTTTGGTCGGGGAGGGGTTGAGCTGGTGGAACAATGTCGTCAGCCTTGTAGCCTTGATCTGCATAGTGATAAACTGCTGATGCCCGCATCCGCAAATCACCTTTGGCATACTGAGGATTCTTAGTGGCAAGCTCAACAACCGGGGATGTTGTACTAGCGGCTACTCCGGTAGGCAGCCCCGATCCATCAGTGGGCCCTGGAAAGTCAATCCAATTTGAATCACGAGGGCTGCCGGCAGCAGCATTATTGTTATAGACTTTAGACCCCTTTCCTAGGGGCGACATCGGCATCGTATCGGGCCATACAACTGGGAACTCCTGTGTACCCGGAATTGCTGGGTCGTCGTAAGTATTTCCTGCCGCCAAGGAGTCATTGATTGTTGCTCGTCCATATTTTGAAGTACCCGCAGCATCTAGCCAAACAGGCGGCGGCAGGAAGGAATTTCTGCGATCGTAAACTCCAGCACTGGTGATGACACGCAAACCCCCAATGCCATCAACTGCTGTTTTAGGTATTTGGGCTGCTGATGCTTCCCAGAAACCGTCTCTTATGTCTGCATCTGTCTTTTCTCCTAAACCGTTGCCTCGGTCTGTTGCCCCCACATCAGCGAGCTGTGTTATCTGCGAAGTGCGCGTGCGAGTTGGGTCTGTGGCGTCGGTATTCCACTTTCCAGCGACTGGTTGCTCTGTGCTGACTAATTCACTTTTAGTGCTGTCCCACCACTTATTAGGCAAGCTGTTGCCTGCAACCACGCGATCGCCGAGGTATGTTTCTTCTTCGATCGGGTTTTTTGGATCGATCTTTGTTGCTTCTAGCTGGTTGAGATTGAGATTTACTTTAGTGTTGGCATCAAGCGGAAGGTTCCACGCGTCGATCGGTCGTAGAGTCTCTCCGCTACCCTGAATGGGCGAGTTTCCGGTTGGTACTGCCGGTGCTGGTGGTAGCGGATCGACGCCAGTAATTCCGTTTCCTCCAAATGCCACTTCAGCAAAGGGAACTTTTCGGGTTGTGAGTTTAAAATAATTTTCTAGTGCTTGCTCCCGGCTCTGAGTGGTCGGTCTCTTCTGGACTGACAATGGGTCATCAGTAGAGGCTTTAGTCCTCGACTGCCACCCCACTAGCAAACTGATGCGATCCTGAAAAGCAGCGTTGTTGTAAAGTACGTCTAAAGCTGTAATTGATGGTTGAACAGATTGACCAGTTAGTTTAGGGGTGAATGCCGTGCTAATTTTTTGATTTATTATTGGGTTCGGCTTTTCAAACAGGTGTACTTGAACTGTCTTAGAAGGAAAATTATCACCCGATCCGCCATTTACTACATTACCACCGACAATTATTTTGCTATTTTCTTGTTCGTAAAAACACGAATTCTGGCTGCTAACTTGATACAATTTCAAACTGTCATCAGCGTTTAGCCCCGTCACAAGAAGATTACTATTGGTAATCATTCGGCCGTTGATATTTACAGCAGGCCCAGGAGATATTTCTAAGTCGTCTTCGTACACAACCGCGTTGTTGCTGAGGGGAATGCGACTTTGGTCTTGCTGGTATTCGAGAGCAGATATGCTGGTACTTCCTGTGAATTCTTTATAATCATCACTACCCAAACTGCTAGCTTCGGAGGCGGTAATCGGTACATTAACCGTGTAAACAAAGAAACTTTTTAACAGTCTGCCGTTAATACGATACCAACCGGAATCCCCAACCAAGCTAGCGATAGTACCTGCTGCTGCCTCACATCCTTTTTTCAGTACCCCAAGGGACATCGGTGGGGTTCTTGCTTCCAGCGGTTTTCTTGCCCTCGTGAACTCGCCTGCATTAGCACCTGATGGAATGCGTGGGGGGCTGCGGAAAAATATGCCGTAGAGGGTAAAAGTGTCATATTGGCCGTCGTTATTGGTATCGACGGGATATCTCCAAGCAGTATTTATCTGTTCGTCTTTTTCGGCATCTAGCTTCGCAGGGTCAATGGCAGCGACTGTGTTATTTCCGTCCAGGTCATACTTAAGTCTGAGCCGCGTTTCATCGCCGAATGTATAAAGATCCTGACCAGAAGCAGACGACATAATCCGGTACATTTCATTATCGGATGGAGTCGCAGTAGGCCTTTGCGGGTCTTCCCGCAGCATATACTGAATTTTCGCCTTCGCCCGATCGAGCGCGGGAGTTGCAGCCGCCAGCACCTGCTGGTTCACCCGCACGTTGCGAGCCGTATTTGCCCGATCGAACGATCGCAGCGTAATCGCCACAGTCAACAATATCACTACCAGCAACACCATCGTCACCGTCGGCAGCACAAACCCCGCCATCGGTAGTCTCGCCCTGCGGCCCATAGCCATCAGCGCTTGCAGCATTGCTCTCATCAGCCGCTTAGCCCCGGATCTGGTAACACCAGCAATCCGCCGCAGCAGGGATACGATAACTTTGGATAATTTGCTCTTAAACATTGACGCCTTCCTGAATAATTTCAGAGATGGTATTGCAGGTAGTTACTGCTTGACAGTACAATCCCATCTTTATTGTTCCCATTTTTTGCAACTTACATATCAGCCTCTTGCACAAATTTAAATCTGTACTTTGGCTGAAAAATAAAACCCACAAACCCGCAACCAAAACCACCGCCGATAATATATTTTTCAGAGAAAGATTTGCCCTGCAAGCATGAGAGTTCCATAACTCCAGTCTAATCTAGTTCAATTGAAATGTCAGTACCAAGATTGAGAGTGAATTAGATCACCCCAAAACAGTGATCGCGATCTTATCCGATGTATTTCCCAGCCCGCCCAGACCGGCTTTGTTTGTGTAGGCTCGGTTTCAACCACCGGAATCTAGAATGTAGAGTGGGCGATCGAATTGTGGTTAGGCGTATCCGTGCAATCAAATCTAAATTGGGCGATCGAATTGCCGTAATGCGTCCAAGTGCGATCGAATTTCCGTAATGCCCCAAAGTGCGATCGAATTTTCGTTTTACCCTCCGGGGCACTGTCAGTACAACTGCAAAATATAAAACATACAACCCATGAAACAAACTCCCAAACCCCCAGACTTCATCATCATCGGCGCTCAAAAAGGCGGCACAACATCGCTTTACGCCTATCTCACCGAACATCCCCAAATCGCCCATGCCACCGAAAAAGAAGTACATTATTTTGACTTAAACTTCGACAAAAGCCCAGACTGGTACTATGCCCAATTTCCCCTGCCCAAACACGGCCCCAAAAAAATCACTGGAGAAGCCAGCCCTTACTACATATTTCACCCCCACGTTCCCCAGCGAATTTATGATTTATGTCCCAAAGTTAAAATCATCGCCCTGCTGAGAAACCCAGTCGATCGCGCCATATCCCACTACTATCATTATATCAGAATAAAATACGAAACTCTCTCATTAGAAGACGCGATCGCCGCCGAGCCCGAAAGACTCAAAGGCGAAATGGAAAAACTCCTAGCCAACCCCAAATACTATAGTTACGAACACCAACACCACAGCTATCTAGCCCGCGGCATTTACGCAGATCAACTCCCAGCCTGGATGAAACTTTTTCCCAAATCACAAATCTCAATCATCAAAAGCGAAGACTTGTATAGCAACCCAGCGGAAATCCTCAACACCGTCCTCGAATTTTTAGGCTTACCGCCCCACCAACTACAAACCTACGGAAAGCTCAACTCCAGCGAATATCCGCCCATCAGCGACACAGTATACGAGCAATTGAAAGCATATTTTCGATCGCACAACCAAAGACTAGCCGAATTGTGCGATCGAGATTTCGGCTGGGATTAACATCATAGTAGGGAAACCGCAAGGCCCATTGGTTTCAACTTAAGGTAAAACCCATAGTCCGGCAGGGGTTTCAACCCCTGCCTCAAAGCTAAAGTCCTCTCAAGAGGACTAATGAGTTTAAAAATCTTCTTCTGAGTCCTCTTCAGAGGACTTTCGCTATTAGACAGGGAATTCATTCCCTGGCGGACTCGCGGACTGCGGGTTTAACGTTAAGTTGACACGCCTTGGGGAATGCCGT
>JARCMA010000087.1 GCA_030248405.1 Microcoleus sp. MP8IB2.171 | reverse complement strand
CTTCTTAAGGGGGGCTAGGGGGGATCGAGAGGTTAATTTTCAAGTAAAATATTAATGCTATTTTCTTGAAATCACTCAGAATTTACAGTATTACTTGGTTTCCGAAAATGTCAAAACAAACGCCAGATTTTCTTCAGCTTTCAAAGCGTGGGGAGCGTGAGCAGGCATGAATACAAATACTCCCGGTTCCAAAACTATATCCTTACCTTCGAGCGTCAAAACTCCTTTTCCTGCCACTACATTAATTGTGGCATTCCGCGCTGAATGGTGTTCGGCAATGTCCGAACCTGCTGCCAAACAAAGTAAAGTATGCTGACAATTATTGTCTTTGACTAAAATTTTGCTCAGCACTCCGGCGGCGGGATATTCAATTGTGTCTCGGAGTTGGATTGATGAAGATTGTAGCGGTAAAATGGTAGCAGTCATAACTTTTTACTCCGTTAAGATTGTTTTTGAGCACAGATGATGATATAGCCTAAATCCTCTTGGTAATGCTGGAAAACTCGACGCATTGCTAGGATACGATCGCGAATTTGCGATCGACTAAAAACATTCCACAAAATCCGCACAGTGCCCGCAAACCCTTCATCATCCAACATTCGCCGCAAGTTGAGGAGCCCCATCGCCCCACTTTGACACTTTTCTACTTGCAAACCCGCGTTTTGGCAAACAGCAATCCAGCCAGACTCAGACAAAGGCGTGGAATTAGCGCGAGTCACTTCCGATAAAGCTTTGTGAATTTCTGATTCTCGGTTTCTGGCTAAAAGTTCGTGAGAGAGAAACTTGCCACCTGGTTTTAGCCGATCGCAAATTCCAGATACAATTTTAGCTTTCCCTGACGGCGACTGCATTGTCAGGATAGCTTCAGCCAACACCCAATCAAACTGTTGGGAAATCCGATCCAAGTGAAAAATATCTCCTTCCACAATTTCTACTCTATCGCTCAAACCGGCTGCTGCAACATTAGCACGAGCGCGGGCCACACTCTCGGGATTTTTCTCAACTCCCACTACTTTTACGCCAAAACGTTCAGCAAGGGCGATCGAACTATATCCAAAACTAGCAGCCAACTCCAAAACAGTATCCCCAGACTTAAAATCCGCCAATTCTAATAACATTTCTGTAGCAGCTTTTCCCCCCGGCCTCAGCATTTTCTTGCCAGCCGCTGCCAGAACTTCATGTCCGGGTGCAGTCTTAAAATTGAGAGCAGTATTGGTCATTAAATTGACCTCCTATTTAACCTTACTCTCAGTTTGCCAAATTTTCCCAAATCTTTCTATGATCTAGCTCATATTCAAATTATCGTAGGCTGACGCACCGTACAATATCAGGAATTATACCTGTCCGCCCCTCAACAATTCGGACTGTTTTTGATGGCCAACAATGCTTTCAGTCGAAAGCCCAAAACCCGTACTCGTTTTAAGTAGAAATTATTTCTGTTAATCATGCCAACGAATTCGCTGCGAGTGCGCGGAACATCCCAAAGCGCCAAAGCCCCGCACCCAATACTAACCGCGTGAGTAAAAGAGTCGGTATTTCTGGCAGAAAATTGATGAAACCCGATATACACAAGCGCACTAATCCGGCTGATTTAGGAATGAGAATTAAATAACTTCCACAATAACAATTAAAATTGTAAGTTATTTAATTCGCGATCCTTAGTGATGCCTTCCCAGAGATAAGCTGTCGCGCATTTAAATTGCATATTCTAGGCGGGCGGGACGCCCCACAAGAATTTGATTGTTTTTTAACAGACAATTTAAATGGAGAACCGCTTAGCAGGTCATAAATGAGACAATCACGGGGATTATCCCTACAAACATCCTCTTAAGAAACGATTTTCTCATTCCGAGCTTGAAAACATTGCTGCAACACAGAAACAGGCAGCTCATTTAATTGACCCGATCGCACAAATTCAGCATAAGTATCAGCCTCTATTGCCTGCAAATCCCCTTCGAGTTTGTCGATAGTCATCTGCCGCAGTTCAGGAGATCGATCGTACATTTGATTGATTTCTGCTTGCAGCAAGTTTAATTTTTCTTGAAGCTGACTCACGAGATGATTGGAAAACTCAGGCTCGATTTTACGATCGCCCGATACATCAGATAGATACTTGAGAACCCGGTTGAGAGCAACACGTTGGGCGATCGCCTCCAGATACTCCTGGCGCAACTCCTGGTTGCTCAACAACCCCAATTTTTCCAGCAGCGGCTTGGTGGTTAAACCTTGTACTAGCAGCGTAAATAAAACTACGCCAAACACGATCGCAATAATTTTTTGCCGCTCTGGGAAAACCTCCGGCACGCTCAAAGCTAAAGCAATCGATACAGAACCCCGCAATCCTCCCCACCAAATCACAGTTTTATCGGCTAATGAAATTTCAGATTTTGCCAATCTATTGCTCAACCATCCTAAACCAAAAATAGCGATCGCTCGCGTCACAAACATCGCCACCACAGTTATGGCAATGACTCCTAAATTCGCTCCCAAACCAGCAAAACTAATTCGATCGCCAATCAACAGGAACATGATCGAATTAACAAAAAACGCCAACAAATCCCAAAACTGAGTTACCGCCAGTCTTGTACTGGGTTGCATACCGATACGAGAGCCGAAATTTCCAAATATCAAGCCCATCACCACCACACCAATCACCCCAGAACCTCCTAAATCCTCGACAATTATATAAGTGCCGTAGGCGGAAACTAAGGTTAACGATTGCTCCACCAAAGGTAAATCAAAGCGTTGGGTGAGATAGGAAATCCCAAAACCGATCGCACTCCCGACAGCAATCCCAATACCCACAAAAGCTAAGAAACGCCCCACCAGAAATGGGATGCTAACTTCATCCGTCCCTAAAGAGAATCCCACCAAAAAACTAAAGGCAACAACAGCAATGCCATCATTAAATAAACTCTCTCCCTCCACCAGCAAAGCTAGGCGTTTTTCAACTCCCAATTCCCGGAACTATGCAATGACTGAAACAGGATCGGTAGCAGATATACTAGCTCCTACCAACAGGGCAATTGCTAAAGAAACTCCAGCTATTTGGTTGAGAGCAAAAGCCACGCCCGCAACAGAAACAACAACACCCAAAACCGCATAAAGAGCGATCGGCACCAAATCCCGCTTGAGTTTAGACCATTCGAGATTCCAAGCAGCTTCAAACAAAAGAGGCGGCAAAAAAATCAACAGAATCAGTTCGGGCGAGAGCGACACCAATCGCACATCTATAAAAGCCAAACCCAACCCGACAATTACTAAAAGCAGCGTGTAGGGAATTTGGCGCAACCAGCCCCATATTTGCGGCAGCACCGCCACACTTAAGGAAACTAATAGCACTAAGAGAAATTGCTTCAGATTGCCCTCGATAGTCACTTCGTGAATTAAAGTTTCTGGGGTCATACAATTAGGGATAAAATAGTTAACGCTTCGGTTTCGATCGGGACTTATCCCCCGTTGAACCCCGCACTTCTTCAACTTGACTGACTTGAAAAATCAGGGTAAATTTTTGGGCCATTTCTTTTTCGACAAATGCTTCTAAAAGCTGCACCTGTTTGGGTGTCAAAGCTTCGCTGCTCCGAACAATCAGACGAACCTCCGGCGGTTTTGTCAACCAGTTAGTATCAGTTGCAATCAGTTCCACCCGTTGAAAAGTGATAGTTCGGTTAAGCAATGCCCGCTTCAGACTGGCTTCGAGTTGCCCTTGCTCGATCAATTCCGCAAAACTCACGCCCAGAGGGATTACAAGTATAGCCGTCAATGCTAGCGCCCAAAAGATGGCTTTACGGGCGCGATGCAGGGGGGTGTAGCCGGCAATCAAAAAGGTTAGCATACAGGAGAGAGTAATTCCCAGCAAATTAGTAATATACAGGAGGCTTGCTCCCAAACTGAGCGACCAATTAGCTTGAGATAAGCCTAAACCTATAACACAAATTGGCGGCATAAGAGCCACGGCGATCGCAGTTCCCGCCAGAGTAGCAGAAACTTTGGGCTGAACTTTCGCATAGCCGCTGATTCCCCCAGCGGCGATCGCAATTCCTAAGTCTAGTAATGTAGGTTTAGAACGAGCTAGAACTTCGCTCCCAAAATCGGGAAGTTGTACCAAAGCGCCCAAAAAACAAGCTAGAAAAATTGCTAGCCCCGTCCCGACTGCTAATGCAATTAAACCTTTGCGGAAGATGAGAACGTTACCTTCTACCGCTCCAAATGCTAACCCTCGGATTGGCAACATCAGAGGCGCAATGATCATTGCACCGATAATTACGGCTGCACTGTTGGCAAGCAGTCCAAAGGTGGCAATTATACAGGAGCCGAGAATTAAGACAAGATAGTTAATATCTAGGGTTGATTCTTCCAACAAGTCAACTCGTATTTGCTTTAAATGCTCTCGAGGAATCCTGCTCCTGGTGAAATATTTAAGACGGTCTCGAATATTGTTGAGCAAAATAATCTCCTTAAGTCGGGGGCTTGTATTCGTATGCAGGTGCGGCGAGTCGATTTTAGATTTTAGATTTTAGATTTTAGATTCTAGATTCTAGATTTTAGATTCTAGATTTTAGATTTTAGATTTACTCCACAGATGAATCTGGGAGCTTGAACAAGGGCGTTGCCCTGAGCTTGTCGAAGGGTCTAAAATTTGGGCCGGCTCACGAGAGGAGTCGCGGGTTTGTATCCGTATCCAGGTGCGATCAAAAGAATCAAAATCCCAGCCAGCAAGTTTTCGAGGATGTCGTGGAGCCCAAAAGGAATTGTCGCGCCACTAATACCCAGCAGTTGAATCAAATCCCCTGCCTTGAATGACAAGATGGCGATGAATGACGCGATCGGCAATAATTGATTTATAATCAAGATATATACTCCACCCCAATAATACCGAATCATGCTCGCAGAAGCAAACGCTACACTTTGGCCTAGCCTAATTACTGTTTCAGCATTAATTCTCTACTTCGTTGTTACCATCAACGTCGGCAGAGCTAGATTCAAATACAAAGTTTCTCCCCCCCAGATGACAGGAAACCCAGACTTTGAGCGAGTGGTGCGAGTTCAGCAAAATACCTTAGAGCAAATGATTCTATTTTTGCCCTCGCTGTGGCTATTCTCGCAATTTATCAGCCCAATTTGGGGCGCTGGTATCGGCGCAGTTTGGATAATTGGACGCATTTTGTTTGCTTGGGGTTACTATCAAGCTGCTGAAAAAAGAGCGGCAGGATTTGGCATTAGTACCTTAGCTACTTTAGCTTTGCTTGGTGGTTCCTTAACTGGCATAATTATGTCGCTGCTGAAGGTTTGATCGTAGCTTGCGATCGACATAATTGTTTCTCTACTCGTTTCCCGGCTCTGCCCGGGAAGCAGTTAAATGTAATAAATGTTAGGAGTCAATATGTCAGAAACCAACAAACCCGTATTTGAAATTAACCCGAAACTTTTTCAGCAGCTTGTCGAGTGGCAAGAAAAACTTGAACTAGAAGATGAATTAGCAAGCGAGTCAGAAAACGAGAAACCAACTGAGGTAATAACTCCTCCCGACAGTGATGAACAGCATTCTCAAACAGATAATTTCTAGCTGGTGGCTAGCAGCATCTTTGGGATTTCCGGCTGCTGTCTCGGCTCAATCGCTGACACCTAGCCACATTCAGCAAGTCAATAGCGGTTTGTTTCGTTCTAACTCTCAAGATTTCTTTCAGCAAGGCTATCGCCAACTGGAAAGAGAAATCGCAATTTTGTTGCAAAAAAATGTCGCTTCCGAAGACCGGATTCTGGAGATTGATGAAAAATTGCGCTCTCAGCTTTGTAGCGAAGAATTTAAAACATCCTCGCACAATTTTGACACACTAAATGCTACTAAGATTGCTGATTTCAAGGCAAAATTAACAGATAGTTGCAGGCAAAATTAAAATAAAAGTGAGGTAAAAATCCAAGTTTTAGTGTTGATGGATAAAGAAGGAATGACCAAATTGAAACTAGCCATGCTGGAAGCGGAAACTGCCGCTCAATTGGCTGCCATAATTATTGATTACACTCATGAGGAAATGATCCTAGTTTTTTGTGAGCTAGAATGGGAACAGCAGGCTAGAATTAAGGATATTTGGAAGACCGTTTGAGGACTTGCAAATTTATAAAGTCGCCGATATCGGTAGGGACACGGCTCCGAGCCGTGTCCCTACCGATATCGCGTACAATCTATATCTAGCCCTACTTTTTGGCAAGCGATTCGAGGCATAGTTGGCGGAAATGATCGCCCCGTTGCTCGAAGTTTTGGTATTGATCGAAGCTAGCACAGGCTGGGGAAAGCAGCACTACTTTAGCGTTGTTCTGTTTGCCTAATTCTGCTGCTCGCGGGATTGCTCGTTCCATTGTTTCGACTATTTCCCAAGCGTTGTAATTTGCTTGTTCGAGCCGATCGGCAAAAATACCTGCTGCATCCCCAATTAACAGCACCCCAGCAGCTTTAGCCTTGATTGTATCAATCCAAGCGCGATCGTCCCCTTCTTTGGCGTCGCCACCCGCAATTAAAATCGCCGGTGCGCTCACAGAAGCCAACCCAACTTGGGCGGCGTCATAATTAGTAGCTTTGCTGTCGTTGATGAAATCTATGCCTTCCCAAGTGCAGATGTGTTCGAGGCGGTGCGAAACTCCGGGGAATTTAGCGATCGCCCGGGCGATCGCACTTTTATCTATCCCCGCCAAATTAGCCGCCGCCACCGCCATTAACAAATTCTGCAAATTGTGTTCTCCCACCATCCGCAAAGACGAAGCCGGCAGAATTTTCTCGCCTTGAGCTATTACCCAACCGTCTGCGATGTAGGCTCCAAAAGCACGCTTTCCCAACAATTCCTTTTCACCTTTAACACTCGTCCAACACGCATCCGGCCAAACGTCAACTCCTTGCTGCCGCAAACAAGGATCATCGCCGTTAATTACTTGCAATTCCGACTTTTTCAGCAAATGCGCTTTAATGTTGTAATAATTTTCTAAAGTTTTGTGGCGGCTGAGATGATCCGGCGTCAAAGTTGTCAAAACTCCGATGCGCGGCGCCACAAACGGCGATGATTCTATCTGATAACTGCTGATTTCTGCGATTACCCAATCCGGGGGTTTCTCAGCTAAAGCTAATTCGCAAGCAGCATAGCCAATATTGCCGCAAGCGGGAGCGTAAAGTCCTGCTTCTGCAAAAATCGCAGCAATTAAAGCAGTAGTCGTAGTTTTGCCGTTAGTGCCAGTAATTCCCACCCAAGGAGATTTGAGGTAACGCCACGCGAGCGCCATTTCTCCTATTGTTTCAATGCCTAACTCTCTGGCGCGCGCTAATGCTGGACTGTCCCAGGGAACGCCCGGACTTACTACTACTAATTCTATGGATTTGTCAGGTTCAAAAGATTTACCTAATTCAACTGTAATGCCTTCGTTAGCGAGTTGCTGTTGCTGTTCGAGCAAATTTGGAGAAGATGAGCGATCGCTCAGCGTTACTTCCCATCCTTCGCGTTTGAGCAGTCGGGCGGCGGCATTCCCGGATTTTCCTAGTCCAATGATGTGAGCGATCGGCATAAGTTGTGTGTGTGATGGAGCGAATTTCCCTGGTTTTATAAGTTTATATTTTAACCTTGAATTGGTTGTTGGCTATTGGCCATTTTGCTTATTTTTTAAGAGAGAAGACCGGGCGGTTGAAACCGCGTCTATACAAACAAAACCCGCCTCCGCGGGTTGAAGAACGTTTACGTTATTTTCTTCAGTCCGCGGAGGCGGACT
>JARCMA010000625.1 GCA_030248405.1 Microcoleus sp. MP8IB2.171 | reverse complement strand
GCCACAGATGTGTATAAGAGACAGAGAAAGTCCCCGTAACAAAACGCAAATTGCAGCGGCCCACAAACCGACTTGCCTGTTAAACAGTTGGACGCCCAGACTGTAGACTGAGGCGAGGAGAATTGCACTAAATAATAAATGAACGAGGGTTGCCCGATCGCCCCCTGTACCGAAAACCTGAAGAAACGGAACCGTTAAGATGTATGCCAAGGGCGGAATTTTCGTCGAAAGCAGCCAGAAGTTTGTCCACCACTCCCCGGAAAACCACTGAGGATGCTGCAACGCCTGCAAGTATTTCAGGGTGCTAGTCAGGTAGTCTGCTTGATCCCACGCCGGGACAGATCGATCGAGGGCAAACCAGAGGCGATCGCTAATTGCCCCCAGCAGCCAAATTATGCCCAAGACAAGCAGACTCTTACTCCCGCTGTCCCGATGTTGCTGTGCCATTGCGATTTTTGGATTTGAGGTTGCAGCTTTTAGCTTACAGGCGGGCGGTTCCGGGCGATCGAAAATTAATTGGAAAAAGTGCTTGCTAAATTCTGTATGTGTCTGCTAAGATAGTAAAGCGCGAAAAAATAAGCCGGGATAGCTCAGTTGGTAGAGCAGTGGACTGAAAATCCACGTGTCACGAGTTCAAGTCTCGTTCCTGGCATCGCAAAGCCCTCACAAAGTTGAGTGCTTTTTTTTGGGAAAAATGCGGGCAATGTAGTCAATTATCTAACTTGATATGCCTGAAAGTTTAGCTGACGAGATTGATGAATCTGTTAGACATGAATATTTAAAGCTATTGAGAAGCGTTCAACCCCGCTGAAAATAGTTTTGAGAGTGAATTATTTAACTGTCTTATTTTTGAGTGAGGTACGCAGCTAGTTCTGGAATTTCACCGGCGCGCTGCCACTCGGCTTCCCCGCGCCGGACTTTGGTTCGGGCTGTGATTTCCTGAATCTCCCATAATTGCAATTTGGTATAGGGCCCCTTGGCTTCTCCGCTGCGAAACACATACCATTGAGGAACTTCAGGAGTTGGCTGGGCCGATCGTCTCACAGGCTTCATCCGATTCATTCCAGTTGTGGCTTTGAGCTGATTTAGCTCTTGTTCTACCGGATTAGGAGGCGCTGAATTAGAATTGGGCGATCGCTTTTTCTTAGCTGAACTCTGACTTTTCTTAGCCTCCGGCTTACCTCTAGCAATTTCTACTTCGCGAGGCCACCCCCAGAAATGCCACAGCGCCACCCAAGCTAGCACCGCAACCAATCCTAAAATCTCTTCTGGCGTTTGTGTCAACTCCGACAAATCTCCAAACAGCACATAACCGAAAAAAGCGAGGATGAGCGATAGGCAATTTAGGTAAATTAGGTTGGTAGCGTCGTTAGCGGCTAAGTGCCAACTGGTTGTGTGCCGCACAAAAGATTGGCTAGTTGCTGTTTTGTTGTGTTTCCAGGCTTTTCGGGCTTGAAGGCGACTGTAACCAGGAGAGTCAGCGGGCCACCACGTCGCGGCCCAATTAACTAGATGTGCTGACCAATACTGCAAGGCTGCATATCCCACTATTCCGCTCAGCAGTACGCAAATAACTAACAGAAAGGTCGTCAGCGGCAGTAGCTGTTTTGGCATGATTTGGGCCGTCACAACAGTTAGCACAAAAAACGGGGTGCCACTTACTATTGGAACTAACAGGAGTTCAAATATCTTTAGAAGGTCTGCATAGAAAATCCCTAAGAATTTAAAAAGAATTTTAAGCAGCTTTGCAAAGCGGAAGTGATACAGGTAAGCAGATGCGATCGCACTTCCTAGAATTAAAGCCACGAGCGCGCCCGAAGAGCTGTTCACCGGCAGCATAAAAAGGGCGATCGCCGGAATTCCCATCACGATTGCTGCTGGCAGCGTGAGAAATGCAATAACGCCTTCCCTCCAGTGCTGCCAAGCCGATACAGTCGGCGGTTGCTGATTGTGTCGGCGAATTTCCACCCACTCGGCAACCTTCGTTACTCCCCAGTGATAGAAAGCAAATAACAAGATTTGGCACAACCAAGCAAATGTTATTACGGCTTGAAAGTCAGAGTTCCTGATGGTGTACCAGTACCTCCTGCTAAATCCGTAGGAATAATAGTAAACATTGGGCCACAGTAGATAAACAATCAGCCAAAAGCTAATGCTTAAGGCAAACCCTCTGGCGCACGATGTAGGATCGGGGAGGAATTTCGGCCAATTATTCATGATTGGGATAATTTGACGGGATATCAATATTGTCCCATTGCGCCGATCTTTTAAATTAAATGTCAGCCTTCCTCAAAAAATCATTTACTCCCTTAGCCACAATCTCGCAGTAATCCGCCCTAATTTCAATATTGCTTTTGCCCGATCGCACATTCTCTCCAAACAATCAACATTATAATTAAGCCATTAGGAGCTTGGAAGTACAGTTTACCTAAAACCCTGGCAATATCAGTCAAGCTCATGAAATATTAGGGAGCTATTTTGTTGACAAAGTACAATGTTTATAGTAAGTGAGTTCAGAAATCTTGTCAAACTGATCTCGATCGCGCGATCGCCCTGTCGGAAACAAAAGGTTACAATCAGAAATAGATTCTATTTCGATAACAATACTGTTTATAGCGTCAATTACCCACCATCAAGCGGAGTACCGCTATGATGGGGGCTTGTATCTGAAGTCCACCGCAACTCCGAAAACCTTTGCAGGGTTTCAGCTTTAGTTTCACCCTTCGACACATTAGGGATACTGACAAGCTCCCCGTACTCATCCAATCTTGTCGGAGTAGCAACGTTCTTAATCAGGGGGAACGCATCTTATTGAACACTGTTCACCAGTGGTGAGTATATTTTGAGATAAATTCACCATTTTTAGAAGCTACAGACACGCTTTGTAATGACTTTTTAGAGAAAACAGTAACTGATTAATCGTGGTTTTTGCTTGCTGCCTATTTTTAGATAAGAAAAAGCTTACAACCACTGTTTACAAGTTGTATAATAGTCAGTAAGGAGTGAATTGTGAGAATTTAATTGACTGAAGCAGTGAGGATCTTAGTCAAATAGTCATCATCCCACCCCGCTCTAAGTCGCTTATTTTTGGTTCCAGTTTTTGAGGTTTTTTCTTGATTCAAAAGATTTAGTGAGATGTGTCTGATCGTAGCAAAGTTTTGCGGAGCATTATCTTTTCTAATCCGAGAATCATCTTCACGAAAACCTACATCTAATACCCAATGTAAAGAATTTTCGATCCCCCAATGACTGCGGACTGATTCACCAAGCTTTTGAGCATTATTTGGTAAACTACTAATGTAATAACGAGTTTCAATAGTTGTTTTTCCATTCACTATTCTCACGGATTCTATCAGACCTATACTGTGAAGTTTCTCCCATTGATTGTCGGGGTCAATCAGCTCTTTGATTTCACTTAACATTAAGTGATGTCGGATTTCTGAGCGACCGTGATTGTTCTCTTTTTGGGTCGAATAAGCTGTATGTGTAAATCCCGAAAATCCTTGTCTAATT
>JARCMA010000624.1 GCA_030248405.1 Microcoleus sp. MP8IB2.171 | reverse complement strand
GTTTATGTTCACATAGTCGCGGGTGGGTCATTGACCAATTATATTGTAACACAAAGCCGTCCTAAAAGGACGGGGTTTCTACCCAATTTCTCGGATGATATCTTAAGTCGATAGCAAGGTATACATAATTTTGACTATGGCAACAATTTTTAGAGATTTAAGTTATCGGTATCAGTGTCTCTACGATGCGATCGCGCGTCTGGCTGCTTTGAGCGTAGGCGGCAATGCTCGTTTTGGTCAACTAGCCTGGGCAAATTTGACCGTCAGCGCGGAAACTAAAGTTTTAGACCTTTGCTGCGGTAGCGGTCAAACTAAGCAATTTCTGGTGCAATATTTCCCGGATGTCACAGGACTTGACGCGGCGCCATTATCTCTGCAACTGGCAAGGAAAAATGTGCCATCAGCCAATTATGTAGAAGCTTTTGCCGAGTCCATGCCTTTTGGCGACTGTCATTTTGATTTGGTACACAGCAGTGTTGCGATGCACGAAATGCGATCGGGCACAATTGCGACAAATCTTTGAGGAAGTATACCGCGTACTCAAGCCCGGTGGTCTATTCATTTTGGTAGATTTTCACTCGCCCACAAATCAGGTATTTTGGCCAGGGTTGGCTGTTTTTTTGTGGTTGTTTGAGACAGAAACTGCTTGGAATTTGCTCGAAACAGACTTGGGGAGTTTGTTGGCAGAAGTGGGATGGCGATCGTACAATTCCAAAGAAGCTCAACAACCCAAAATTTGTGCTGGCGGCAGCATTCAAGTAATCCAACTTCAAAAGTCAGTTGACAGTTGACAATTGTCAGTTGACAGTTGACAGTTGTCATTAGTGAGTGCGCGGGTAAGAAACCTGGTTTCTACGAATTTTGGGTTGAGTGACGATAAATCTCGGAAGAAACCCGGTTTCTGAGTTCGGCGCGCGCATCTTACTATACTTGTCAACTAATGACTAATGACTAATAACTAACAACTAAGAAAACTTTTTCGCTGCTGCCAAAGCAGCCTCAAACTTAAGCAATACATCCTTTTCTGTGTGAATAACTTTCTCTTGTTCCAGCAGCGGACGGCCAAAGCGAAAAATGCCGTCTTGTTCTACGTGGTCTACATAAGGCAGCGTTTCTGGATGCGGCAAAAATTTTCTGCCGATGGTGTACGGCGTGTGGAAAGAAAAACTAAAATCGGGAAACTTGTCGCTCTTGATTTCCAGGTAGTAAAGCGAGTAATAATCTTTGGTTTCGGAGTACACGCATTCGCGGCATCTATTTACCAGCTTGCGGTTCTGATAGAAAAAATCCCACTTATCCCAATAGTAGTCATCTTTCATCATTTCCTGGTGGTCGTCGCACAGTTCGAGATATAATTTGTCAGAATCTGCCGGACGGTAGAAGTAAAGCATGGCGTAAGGCATTTCAATCAGTAACTTGACTGCTTGATTTTTTCGCTGGTACCATTCCTGCTGGTGAGCTTCGTAGACTTCCTTATATTTAATTGCTTTAAAGCTGTTGAGCTGATTTTCTTTGGCCCAGCGCGACGCCCAAACAGTCCAGTAAGCTAGCTGGAAGGTTGCTGAAATTTCCGCCGAACCTTGTTCTTTCCAGTCGGCAATGATTTTTTCCCACTCGGAACTAAAAGCTACTCGTGATTGTTCGTTTTCTTCGGGCTTTTCTGTATTGATTGGGGTGGGTATTTGGCGATTATTTTTAATCGGCCCTTTGGGTTCTTTGCGCCAATTATTAATATCGGTTGGCGTTAGACTTAAGATGAATCTTCTGTCGTGAACGGGATATTCGAGATGGATTCCTGATTTGCGGAAAGAGCGGTATTCTAGAATAGGGAGTTTGTCTTGTTCAATCCACTGCTGGCGTTCTGCTGGCGAACACTTGAGTATTGTTTCTAATTCTACCGGATCGACGGCTAATTCACTTTTGAATGTCTCCCAAAATCTTTCTTGTTCGGCTGGATTTGCTTCCAGCAGGGATACAATTCGGTTGACGAGATGATCGGTTTTGTCTTGGCAATTTTCGGGAAGTCCTAAGAAGTCGAGGAGTTTGGTCTTGAGTATTCGTCTGGCAGAGATTAGCTCGGCTAACATGAGAAGCTCCAGTAGAGTCATGACTTGCGCCCTTGAATTGGCAAGATTTGTGCAAGTCTTATATATCTTAATAGATTCTCCTGGGTTGTCGGCAATTGAAATTTTCGCGCGAGGGAAGCTATCCCGAACGCGCGTGCGAGTCCGTTGCGGTAGGGAATCGCCCACCAGCAGCCCCCTCCCTCAGCTAAAATACTCAAAACAAGGCCAAAAAGCCGATTCCCTACGGGATAGCTACGCTTCACGACCTTTGGGCCTTTTGGGCTAAAATCTATAATTGCGATCGCGCACCCACAAACTCACAGGCACAGCATGGCCTGTTTTGTCAACCTTTACTTCTACCACAAAAGATTGTCGCTGCTTCCTTTGAGCTTCGCTAATCTCCTGATTGACTTTTTCCCTTTCATCCTCTGGCATATAATAAGTTTCTAAGCCGTATTCTATCCGCCAACTGTTATATTTGCCTTTAAGTGCGATTTGGTTTGCGGGCAAATTGGCGGGATTTTTGAGACTGACGCGGACGGGTTTCCAAGCTTGGGGGCGGCCGGGATTAGTCGCGGCTTTTGGCGCTTCTAAGATTACATAAAAACTGGTT
>JARCMA010000623.1 GCA_030248405.1 Microcoleus sp. MP8IB2.171 | reverse complement strand
TTGGTGCATTTGGCTTTTGGGATTTTAAAATCCCAAAAGCCTTTCGATCCCAATTATTTACTTGCTACCCCTTGACAGTTCAAGACAGTATCTACAAAATGCTAATGACTAATGACTAAAGACCTATGATGAGTAATTGTCAGGGACAAAAGCGTCTCGACTGCGACTATTTTCCACAGGCCAGTCTGGATGTTCCCCGCCGATAATCAATTCTTCAACAGTCACGAATTCTTTGCTGAGTTGCTGGAAAACATTAATCAAAACATCGAGGCCGATAGCGTCGCTAGTCCCCAAATCAAACCAACAGCGAGCCCAAGAACCTTGATACTCCATTTCTCCCATATTGTGCATCAAAGCCATCATGCTTTGGTCGGCTAGATTAACATCGTAATTCATGTCACTGATATCTAAGCCTTCATCTTGAACTTGCAAATTTTCCGCATTAAATCCTCCCAGTTTTCCCAAGAAAAACCAAGAGTCAAACACTTCTTCAACATACTGTTTTTCACCATTTGAAGGCACATTGCTGAACTTCAGCCAAATCCAGAGGTCAAAGGGGTTAAACTCGCGAAACTCTACTTTCATAGTTTTTTGGTGTTTTTATAGTGGTGGTAAGGCTGCCGGCCCCCAGACTCCATCTGCATCTCTAATTTTATCGCGCATCGGGTCACAGGCGCGAGATTTGCTGTCGAGACGGTTACGGGTTCTGCACTGCTGAAAGAAGATTTCGGCTACTAAACTGCGCGGCAGTTGGTCTGGTTTTGCTAAGGCGGCGTCCAAGTTTTTTCGGGCTTCCTCAAGTAAGGCTTTGTAGTTGTCTTTCCCCTGGGATTGGGAAAACAAGATTTGTGCTTTTAGATAGAAAATTTCTGGATTATTGGGCGTTTCTGCTAGGGATTTGTTGGCAAACTCTAAAGCGCGATCGTACTTTTTCAAGTCTCGATAGCCTACTGCCATGCCGCGATAAGCTAAGTAGCGGGGAGAGGCTTTTTGTTCGAGTCTTTGAATGGCTTCGTTGGGGTTGGAAAATGGCAGGTTTGTGGCTAGCATTAAGTCCATGTAGCCTTTTATCAGGTTTAGTTCGGGGTCGTTGGGCGCTATTTTGTCGGCGGCATCTAGGTATTGAAATACTACTCGCAATTTACTCAAAGCTTGGGGCGCGCCTTTGGCTGTTCCTTCTTTGGCTATAATGTTCGCCCCTTCTAGAAAGTGACCTGCTGCTGTGTAGATATTGCCGCGCAATGGATTAGTCTTAGTCAATTTTTCGCCGACTTCGCGGGTTTTTTGTGCGTAGGAATTCATCGGGTTTAAGTCCTGCTCGATGTATGAGAGGGAGGCTGCCATCGCATAGGCTAGCGGCTCGTTTGGTTCGGCTGATAGTGCTTGTTGAATTTGAGTTTTTGCTTGTTTGTAGTTTCCTTGCTGAAACATTGTTTTGAAAGCGGTTTCGGTGTTGGGCCCGATCGCCTGTGGATTACTGCTGCGAAAGGGATCGCCCACTACTGCTGAGTTAATGCAGATGCTGAGGGCGATCGCTCCTGCACAGGCGATCGCCCGCACTGTCTGTTTAGAACTTAACATTTGCTTGCCAAGCGATGCTAAAGGGGTTTTCGTCATCGTCAATTCTCTCAATGTAATATACTGTAAACTAGAAACAAGAGAGTGAAATTTTCAGACTTTCGGGCTGCGACCAAAAAAAGAGTGAAATTTGCTTGATTTTTTGTGGTTGTTGAGGTATATTTTAATAATGGGAGTGTGACTTGTAATATATTAAAGGACATATTTCCATTATTAAAATATACCATGAAACAACAGAAAAATCAAACGCCAATCCTGAAAAAAAAAGGAAAATTTTGTAAAGATTTATGTAAAACAATTGTGTGCGATCGGCACGAGCCAAAAACCACCTTAACTATTAATAGCACAAAAGTGAGTTAGCCCAGCAAAAAATAAGTTTCCTACTTCCTACTTCCTGCTTCCCTCAAAATTCATCCGTTAAATCCGTCGAGCGAATCCGTTGCCGAACTTCCTTCTCCCCAATTACCAATTGCGTTAATGCTTTATCTAAAAAACTTAGTATATCATCCTACCGCCTGTCCGAATCCTATTCTGAAAAATATTAACTTAGAACTGCCCTCGCAGCAAATGGGGCTGATTGTGGGTCGCAGCGGTTCAGGCAAAAGTACGCTATTAGAAATATTAGCAGGTTTAGCGGAAAAAACTAGCGGCGACATCCGTTGGCGGGAACAAGAATTAACACCGGAACACTTGCAACAATTAGGAGGGTTAGTATTCCAGTTTCCAGAAAGGCATTTTTGCGGAGGCACAATTTTAGAAGAATTGCGACTGGGACATCCTGAATTGGGACAAGAACAAATCAACAAAGCAATGGCAGAAGTGGGACTAGGACATTTGCCGCTGCGCGCTTCCCCCCACGCTTTGAGCGGCGGACAACAGCGGAGGGTAGCCCTGGCAGTGCAGTTAATTCGGCAGCCGCATTTGCTACTTTTGGATGAACCGACGGCGGGTTTGGATTGGTCGATGCGGCGGCAGTTGGTAAGCTTGTTGAGTAAGTTGAAAAGTCACTGGACTTTGTTGATTGTCACTCACGATGCTAGCGATTTGTTGAGTGTTGCTGATAAGTTTTGGACTTTAGATCATGGGGATTTGCAGGAGGTCGATCGGGCTAAATTAGAAGCTAAGGAAACGAGTTGTGTCTAGGAGACTTCTTGCATAAATTTTTGATTGATTGATTGATCGACAGCAGATGAAAGGCAGATCAACACAGATCAACGCAGATAATTTCAAAATAGCGAATAGAATTCGCGTCTACACAAACGAAGTCTGCCTCGACAGACTGAAGAAAAAAGTGAAAATAGAATCAGATGAATGAGATTAAAATGTCTGTGTTGCCCCAGATGAACGAGTTGTGGCAAAAAACGCTGAATTGGCAGCCGGATGAGTCGCAGCAACAACAATTTCAGCGACTTTATGAGTTAATTGTCGAGGGAAATCGCTCCTTGAATTTAACTCGAATTACTGAGCCGATGGAGTTTTGGGAAAAACATTTGTGGGATTCTCTGCGGGGAATTGCCAGACTGCTGCCAGCTAATCACAGTTTGGCGGAAAATCCCGAATTGTCCGCCGAGTCGGTGCAGAAAGCGATCGATATCGGGACAGGAGGGGGTTTTCCGGGTCTGCCGATCGCGATCGCCCTGCCACAACTATCAGTTACTTTGCTCGATTCTACGCGAAAAAAGATTACTTTTTTGGAAACAGTTGTGCCGTCTTTAGGGATAGAAAATGCGACGACTTTGTTGGGCAGAGCCGATGAAATTGCCCGAGGGCCACAGCACAAACAAGCTTATGATTTAGCACTTCTGAGAGCAGTTGGAGCGGCTCCTCTGTGCGCTAAATGCGCGCTGCCTCTGCTAAAAAATGGCGGTTTGGCTGTACTTTACCGTGGAAATTGGACGGTGGAGGAAGAAACCGAGTTGCAAAGGGCGATCGAGCGTTTGGGCGGTAATGTTGAGTCAGTCGAATCATTCACCACGCCGACGAGTCAGGGCGCGAGGCACTGCATTTACTTGCGGAAAGTTGTACAGCAGTTCGAGCGCCCAATTCGGTAGCTAGAGTTAATATCATGTCCGCAGTCACGAGCATAATCGGTTTGTAGTGAGGACTTCAGTCCTTTGATTTATGCGGACTAAAGTCCTCACTACAAACTGTATATGATTGCCTGGTTAAATGACTATCTGGAAGTCGCTAGCTGTCAGGGACGGAGCACCGTCCAATGTGGCAAATAGCGCACCAGTTCCTAAACCGACTGCTGCCCCATTCTGGTTAAAGAATAACTTGCCGGTGGCGCGACTGTAGACAATTAAACCATCGCTGGTTTCGGCGGCTAAATCGCTATTTACAAAGGCAATATTAGCAGAAGTAATTGTGCCGAAACTCGTTTGAGATAAGAGGATTTGGTCGCTACCGATCGCCAAATCAGTAATGATATCGTTCCCGAAATCAGCAGCATTAAAAGCACTGTTGGATTTGAATAAAAACTGATCGTTACCAGCACCTCCGGTCAAAAGGTCATCCCCTGCATTGCCTGCAAGTTGGTCGTCGCCGTCACCGCCAATCAGCGTATCATTGCCGTCGCCACCGGTAACATTGTCAGCACCTACACCACCCTGAAATGTGTCGTCGCCACCTCCCATGTCCACAATTGAATTGGCGTATATTCCCAACAAGGTAATGACATCATTGCCATCAGAATTTGAACTGGTAGGTTCATCGCCTTTGAGATCGATCGCAAAGTCGTTGTTGTTAATGGTAACGGTGATGGTGTCGTTACCAATGCCACCAATAATTTTAGCCTCAGTAGGCGGTACATAGTTAGGATTGGTGTTGTTGTTCGAGGGGGCAGCAAAAGCGATGTCGATGGTGTCATTGCCTGTACCCCCGTCAGCACGATTAACGCCGTCGGAGTCGGTGATGCTGTCGTCGCCTGCACCTCCGAAAAGGCGATCGAAGTCGCCTGCACCGCCGTTGATGGAGTCGTTGCCTCCCTTGCCGTCGATTAAATCATCCCCGCCGTTGCCATTGATGATGTCATTGCTGTCGGTGCCCGTGAGTGTATCTGCATCGGGAGTACCGTTCAGAATAGATGGGATAATTGCTTTAACCGTCACCTCAACTTTGGTAACATCCGAACCGCCCCGACCATCTGAGATTTGATACTGGAAAATATCGTATCCGCTAAAAGTAGCATCCGGGGTATAGGTAATGAAATCATCTTTGAAATTGTCCGGCGTACCGTTATCGTTGACAACTGCTTTGCCATCGAATGCAGGCTTGAAAATACTCAGTTTCAGGGGGTCGTCATCGGGGTCGCTGTCGTTGGATAAAACATTAATATTGACTGAAGTATTAGCATTGACGATCGCACTGTCACCTGATGCTATTGGTAAGTGATTGGTGGGAACAGTCACCTCAACTTTGGTAACATCCAAACCACCCCGACCATCTGAGATTTGATACTGGAAAATATCTCCTTCGCTAAAATTGGCATTCGGGGTATAGGTAATGAAATCATCCTTGAAATTGTCCGGCGTACCGTTATCGTTGACAACTGCTTTCCCGCTGAGTGGAGGTTTGAAAATACTCAGTTTCAAGGGGTCGCCATCCGGGTCGCTGTCATTGGCCAAGACGTTAATATTGACGGGATTTT
>JARCMA010000622.1 GCA_030248405.1 Microcoleus sp. MP8IB2.171 | reverse complement strand
CCCAAAAACCGCCCTCCCACAGCCAAAGAAATCGAAGCTTGCAAACCATACTTGCTCGAACAAATTCGCATTTTAGACCCCAAAATTATTTTATTAACCGGTGCAACAGCCCTCAAAGCTTTGCTAAGCGACAAGCGACCCATTAGTAAAATTAGAGGTCAATGGATAGAATGGGAAGGACGTTTGTGTATGCCAATTTTCCACCCATCATACTTATTGCGAAATCCCTCCCGCGAACCGGAGACACCAAAATGGTTTATGTGGCAAGATATGCAGGCTATTAAGGCTAAATTGGATGAATTTAAAACAGTAACATAATCAAGATTTACGCCTAATATCATCTCCAGTCAACCCCAATACTTGTAGGGCGGGTTCACCAAAAATCTCTGGCTCAAACCAACAAACTCATAAACCCGCCCTATCGGAAATTCGCACCAAATAAGAATTAGCATCATGGTTTTATCTGATATTTTCACCGCAACCCCCATCAATAAAAAAGAAATTTCTCAAGAACTCTTAGACATTGAAAATAAACAACGAACCAATCCCCTGCCCTGGAAAGGGCAATTTTCCCCCCAGTTTATTGAAATTTTGATTAATAAATATGCTAATCAAAACAGCGTGATTTTCGACCCATTTTTAGGTAGTGGAACAGTTTTATATGAAGCCGGAAGATTCGGAATAGAAGCCTACGGAACAGAAATTAACCCAGCAGCTTTAATCCTAGCTAACATTTATAAATTCATCAATATTTTGCCAAGACAGCGAGAAAACTATATCAATTGTTTTTTAAATCGGGTGCAAATAAAAATATTTGAAACAATGCCACTTTTTCAAACAATCCAAAAAGATGTAACCCAAGATGATATAATAGATAAAGTGGTAAAATTAGCAGTTGATGCAGAACAAGAGTTGATTAATATTCTACATGAAGCATTAGTTATATTGCTAGATTTAGACAAAAAAGAAGTTACCTACTCAAGAATTTTCACTATTGCGGAAAATATCGCTGCTTTTGTGCTGAAACTACCCTATAGCGAAAAACCGATAAATGCCTATAACGCCGATGCCAGAAATATTCCCTTAGAAAACTCCAGCGTCAACCTTGTGATCGCCTCTCCCCCTTATATCAATGTATTCAACTATCATCAGCAGTATCGCGCTTCTACTGAAGCACTAAACTGGAAACTTTTAGAGGTGGCAAAATCTGAATTTGGTTCAAATCGCAAACATAGAAGTAATAGATTTTTAACTGTAATTCAATATTGCTTAGACATCGCCTCTACTTTGCAAGAATTGTTGAGAATATGCAGCCATGAAAGTAGGATAATATTTGTTGTCGGTAGAGAATCAAATATTAGAGGCACTCCTTTCTTTAACGGAGAGTTAGTTGCAGGAGTCGCCAGTCAAGTATTGGGTATTAATTTAGATATCCGTCAAGAAAGAAGTTTTGTAAATCGCTATGGCAAAACGATTAAAGAAGATATACTGCACTTTGTCAAGCTAGAAAATCAACCATATTATTTTGCATTACATCAAGCACGAACTTTGGCAGTAGAAGCATTAGAGTCCGCTTATTCCCTAGCGGATGAACAAGTGAAACCTGAAATTAAAGATGCTATTGATAAGGTTGAAAAAGTACAACCTTCACCTTATTTTGATAGGCATAATTCTCGAAAACCCATTGAAACAATCCACCAAAAAGCAGAACTTTATGTTTAATTTACCTAAACCACATGGGGGAAAACTAGCAGCATTGCTCAATAACGATAAACTACCTACTACAGAGAAACTGCGTGTTGAACACGCAATCGAACACTATAACCAATGGTTAGAAACCCTTAAAAACATCAGTGGTGATTTGAAAGTCATGCCAGAAATGGTATCTCATCTAACATCTTATAAGCGATACATTGATGTTGAACTAATTTTTGACAGTGAAACTGATTTTTTATACCGTCAAAAGGGGCAATTAAAACTCGACAATTCAATTATAGAGGAATTTATACCTATCTTAGTTACAACCGTCTTTGCAGATTCATTAAAAGACAAAGAACTATCCTTTGGCCCCACACAATGTTTTTCATCACTACGATTTGAGTCAAGTTTGAAAACAAGTCCGCCCGGGGGCGGGATGAGTATTCGATCCAAAGATCAAGATTTGCAATAAGTAGAAAAATCTTTTTGAAAGCTTCTCACAATCGAGATTTTAATGATAGTATTTCCTGCGAGGGAAATATTGCTTATGTTGCGGCTGAGTGTAAAACAAATCTTGATAAAACCATGTTTCAAGAGGGCGCTGCAACCGCCCTTGATGTAAAATTGAGTGTGCCAGGAGCAAAGTATTTTTTACTATGTGAATGGCTTGATATGTCACCAATAAGCTCATCACTTACAGCTATTGATGAAATTTTAATTCTTAGAAAAGCCAAGCGGTTATCGTCTAATATAAGAAGTGCTTTTAGTACAGCAAAGGGAAGAAATAGAAATCGAGTTTTTTTTGTGAATCATCTCGATGATAATCCCTTCGCACAGCAGTTTTTATGAGGTTTTTAAGTGAAATTGAAAAGATGATTGGCAAAGATGAACTAGATGAAAAAGATGTGCTTTCAAGAGGATATTTTTAATTTTAAGGATTTTTTTTATCCTTCGTTCTATCTTCTCCTTTTGCACGACAATCTCGCAGCCACAAACGAATAGCCTCAGCAATTGCGCTTTTCTCGCTATCTTGCTCAAATAAAGGACGAATATCCGCCGTAGTGCCAAACCGAGAAACAATTTTTGCCAATTCCCACCCGTTCTCCGTTTTAGTTAAAAACAGCCAGTGATATTGCTGAATCTCGACTCGTTTTCCCCCCAGATACTGCCATTCCAATGTAGTAATAAAAACTTGACTAGCATTTTCAGGAAGTGCATCTTCAAAATTTAAAGGTAGCGGTTCAAACTCCGGGCGACCTGCTAAAATTATTTGACGCGGTACGTAACCGATCGCTCTAGAATTGTTAGGAGCAAAGCCCGATCGCACAATTACGCGATTAGCATAACTCGGCAAATCTTGCAACAGGCGATCGACTAAAGTTTCTAAATCAGCCGGACAGGGCGATCGCGCTAACCAACCATACCCACTTGCGTTTATAGTGCGATCGGCATTTGTGACAACATTAACAGCCAAAGTCGGACTTGCAACCGCAGATATTAGCAGATAAACACAGATGAACGCTGATGGGATTTTATCTGGGTTCATCTGTGTTTATCTGGGGTTTAAAAAACATTCAAATTGTTATCCCAACTCTTCACAAATACGCGCAAAAGCCGCCACTGGATCGGGCGCAGCAGTAATCGGCCGCCCAATTACCAGATAATCTGCACCAGCTTTTAAAGCCGCCTTTGGAGTCATCGATCGTTTTTGATCGCCTCCATCAGCCCATTTCGGACGCACACCGGGACAAACTAACAGAAAATCATCCCCGCAACTCATTCTTAACTGTTCCACCTCTTGCGGAGAACAAACAGCACCAGCTAAACCCGTTTCCTTAGCCAACAATGCCATGTGCAAAGCATATTCCGGCAACTCCAAAGGTATTTTTAACTCAAAAGCTAACTGTCTGGAATTCAAACTCGTCAACAGAGTAATTGCAATTAATTTAGGAGTCGGTTTATCCACAGCCGCCGCCCCTTCTACTAAAGCTGACTGTGCTGCTTTTAAAGCATCTTTACCACAAGTAGAATGGATAGTCAATAAATCCACATTGTACTTAGCAGCGGCCCGACAAGCACCAGCCACAGTATTCGGGATATCGTGAAATTTCAAATCCAGAAAAATCCGCTTTTGCCGCTCTTTCAGAATAGAAATAATTTCCGGGCCCGAACTCACAAATAGCTCCAAACCGACTTTCCAGAAAGATACATCTGGGAGTTTGTCGATCAGGGCGATCGCACTTTCCAAACTCGAAACATCCAAAGCAACAATAATTCGATTATCAGCGTTCATCAGCGTTCATCAGCGTTCATCTGCGGTTAAAAAAGATATTCAAGACACCAATCGCACAAACTTATTCTTCCCAACCTGCAAAACCTTACCGCATAAATCAGCAGGTGATTCAAAAGTAAGGTTAACATCAGAAACCCGATCGCCCTCCAACTTCACTCCACCGCCCTGCATCAACTTCCGCGCATCACCGCTGCTTTTACACAGCCCGCTAGCACTCAGAATATAAAACAACTTAGCCGGAAACTGCACACTTGCCAAGGAAAACTCCGCCACAGCATCAGCTTGTCCTGCAGCACCTTTAACCAGTGCCATTGCATCTTGTTGTGCGCGTTCCGCTGCTGCCTTCCCCCGATACTGGCGTACCACATCCACAGCCAAAAGTTTCTGTTTTTCTCGCGGATTTTTGGGCAATTCATCAAGTGGCAAATCTGTCAATAGTTCAAAATATTGGGCGATCGAACTATCAGCAATTTTCTCCAACTTAGAATACATCGTCAGCGGGTCTTCCGACAAACCCACATAATTGCCCAAAGACTTCGACATTTTCTGCACCCCGTCAGTCCCGATCAAAATCGGCATCAGCAAACCAAACTGCGGTTTCATCCCAAAATGCCGCTGCAAATCTCTCCCCACCGCAATATTAAACTTTTGGTCAGTTCCGCCCAACTCCACATCCGCTTCCAAGACTACTGAATCGTAACCCTGCATTACTGGATACAGAAACTCGTGCAGGAAAATCGCATTTTCCTGCTGCATCCTGTTATCAAATCCCTCTTTAGCGAGCATCTGCTGCACCGTCATCGTGCCTAGCAGTTCCAAAATCTTCGCCATGTCCAATTTTGACAACCACTCGGAGTTATAGCGAATTTCCAAACGTCCGGGCGTGTCAAAATCTAGAATCGGACGCACTTGGTCTAAATAAGTCTTGGCATTTTCCGCCACTTGTTCGGCTGTCAACTGGCTGCGCGTCTCCGATTTCCCTGTCGGATCGCCAATTCTTGCGGTAAAATCTCCGATGACCAGTATCGCCGTGTGGCCTGCATCCTGAAAAGCTCGCAGCTTGCGGAAACAAATGCTGTGACCTAAGTGAATGTCCGCCCCTGTGGCGTCGATTCCCAGTTTGACTCGCAACGGTCGATCGACTTTTGCCAGGAGTTGGGCTAAATTTTCGTCAGGGTTGCTAGAATCAGGTCGATCTGGAAAAATCTCGCTGACGCCGCGGTAAAGCGCTGAAAGGTTAGGAGTTATCATCGGGGAGCGATCGTCCATCATATTTTGCCAAAGTGCAGCAGAATTAGTTACACTCACTGGTTGACGCATAAAAACATAACTATCAAGCTACTATAATCCCAAAGCTGACCGGCTTTCATTAGCTGACCCCGCCCAAAAACGGATACAAGCCCCCGACAACAGTCGTGGAGATCCCCAAATTTTAGACTCTTGTTCAAACCCCCAGATTCATCTGTGGAATAAATCTAAAATCTAAAATCTAAAATCTAAAATCGACTGACAGTCTCTAGGGTTCGCATCTAAAATTAAAAGTCTTAAACCCCAAATCGAGTGAGGAAGTGAAATCCACGTGTCAACCAACGCAGTCCGCAAACATACGGAAAACTCAGCCCCTGTATTCGAGTTTGTTCAGTCAGTCAGCAAAGTGACCGCCGGAACTATACTCAGCATGACAATGCTTGCCAGTTCCGTAGTCGCTGGTGGACTGGTTGGCTTAGCGATCAGCTTCCGCAATTTGCCAGATGTTCGGATCTTGCAAACCTACTCTCCTACAGAAACTACCCACATTTACGACATCAACGGCAAGCCCCTAGCCAGCATCCACGACGAAGCCAACCGGGATGTCGTACCCCTTGACCAAATCTCCCCGAACCTGAAACGAGCTGTTCTGGCGATCGAAGATAGCAACTTCTTTACCCACAAAGGCATCAACCCCGGCGGGATAGCCCGAGCTCTCATAGTCAACCTAGAGAAAGGTAGAACCGTGGAAGGCGGCTCGACTATGACTATGCAGCTAGTCAAGAACCTGTTTCTATCTCCCCAGTCAAAATTTAGTCGCAAGGTAGCTGAAGCGGTAATGTCTATCCGCTTAGAGCAAATTCTCAACAAAGACCAAATTCTGCAATTATATCTGAATCAAATCTACTTAGGTCACAACTTGTACGGCGTAGAGACAGCCTCTCGAAGCTATTTCAACAAGTCAGCCAATAATTTGACCATTGCAGAAGCAGCGATGCTCGCCGGCTTAATTTCTGCCCCCGAAGAATACAGTCCTTTCGTCAATTACAAATTGGCAAAAGAGCGGCAAACAATCGTTTTAGGCCGCATGAAGGATCTTAAATGGATTACGCCGACCCAAGAAACTGCAGCCCGCCAGGAAAAAATTAAGCTAGGCAAAATTACCTCTTTTGGTGGCTCTCAAGTTCCTTACGTCACACAAGCCGTAGTCCAGGAACTGACAAGGCGTTTCGGGCGAGATGCCGTGGTTAAGGGAGGAATGCGCGTTCAAACGACGATCGACCTTAAAATGCAGCGCATAGCCGAAGAAACCGTCAAAGCGTGGCACAATCGACTTTACAACCAAGGACTTTTTTACGATCGCGACGAAGGTCAAATTGCCCTAGCCGCCGTCGATCCCCGCACCCACTTCGTCAAAGCAATGGTGGGCGGAGTCGATTACCAAAAGAGTGAATTCAACCGCGCCATTCAAGCACGCCGCCAGCCCGGATCTGCTTTTAAACCTTTTATCTACTACGCTGCCTTTGCTAGCGGCAAATACACCCCCGATTCAATCGTCTACGACTCCCCAGTCGGCTACCGCGACGGCGACGGCTACTACTACCCTCAAAACTACGGCGGCGGCTTCTCCGGTGCCGTCAGCATCCGCAGAGCTTTGGAAGTATCTCTGAACATTCCCGCCGTCAAGCTTGGCCAAGAAGTCGGATTGAATAAAGTGATTGAGATTTGCCGCGTACTCGGCATCAGAAGTCCGATGGAACCCGTGATTTCTTTGCCGTTGGGTGCCGTTGACCTGACTCCTTTAGAAATGGCCGGAGCTTTTGCTACCTTCGCGAACAACGGCTGGCATTCTGACACCACATTTATCGTGCAAGTCACTGACAGCAGCGGCAACGTCTTGCTCGACAATACGCCCAAACCCAAATTAGTTCTCAATTCCTGGGCCGCAGCATCTGTCAACAGCGCTCTGCAAGGGGTAATTAACAGTGGAACGGCAAGGGCGGCTCAACTTGGGCGACCGGCTGCTGGGAAAACTGGTACAACTTCCTCAGAACGGGATATCTGGTTTGTGGGTTACGTGCCGCAGTTGTCGGTGGCTGTTTGGATGGGCAACGACAATTATAGACCGATGAGCTACGGTGCTACTGGTGGTGGGATTGTCGCCCCTGTTTGGCGCGATTTTATGAGCCAAGCTTTGCAGGGAGTTCCCGCAGAAAGTTTCAAACCTGCTTCAGCTTTTGAGCGGCCTTAATTATCAGTTGACAGTTGACAGTTGGCAGTTGACAGTTGAAAGTTGGCAGTTGACAGTTGAAAGTTGACAGTTGATTGTTTAGCGAAGGAATAAGCAAGAATTAAAAGTTAACAATTAACAATTAACAATTAACAGTTAACTGTTGAGCGAAGGAATAAGCAAGGAGGAAAGAAGTAATGGGTAATTACCAACTGTCAACTGTCAACTTATGATTGTTTTTCCAGCTCAGATTTCATCCGTTCCAGCGTTGAGTTCATTTGCTCAAACATCTGCTGGGGCGTGATGCCAAATTGATTGAGCTGTGTTTTTAACTGCTCTACAGTCATCTGAGCCATGAAGTCCTCAGAAAGCTCGAAGCGCTTCATAAAAATACGGTAGCGCTCCATCATTGATTCCATCTGAGCGATGAACATTTTCTTGCCTTCGCGATCGAATTTGCCGTAATTGCCACCTAGTTTGATGAGAGATTGATAGTCTTCAAACAACAGCTTGGCTTCTTGCTGAACAATTTCTGAATCAAAAAATCCCATAGCTTTCCTAATTTTTTAATATTCTACTATTTTTGATCGAGGCGAGAAATGCCCGCTGCTTTTTCTACTATTTTATCAGTTGCCGGGGGAAGTCCCTACCCCTTAAGGCGCAAGAATAAGTAGAAATTTCCGTACAGCATAAGGGATGGGCATTGGGCATTGGGCTGGCGATGACAACAGTCAACAGTCAACAGTCAACAGTCAACAGTCAACAGTCAACTGACTTCAAACTTGCCCGATGCGTTCTAGAGGCCAAAACCGCACTACAGCGCGGCCGATGATATTCTGCTTAGGTAAAAATCCCCACCTGCTGGAGTCGTTGCTGTTGTTGCGGTTGTCTCCCATCACAAAGTATTCATTTTCGGGGACGCGATAAGGCCCCCACTGGTATTTAGGAGGTTCGGCAATATATTTTTCGACGAGGGGTTTGTCGTTGAGATAAACTAAACCTTTTTTAACGGCGACGGTTTGACCCGGTAAGCCAATTACCCGCTTGATGAATGCTTGGTCTTGGGTAAAGCCTTGTTCTTGCAACTTTTCGGGAGGGGCAAATACTACGATGTCCCCAGTTTTGGGAGGTTCGAGGTAGTAGGAGATTTTTTCGACTACGACGCGATCGCCCACGTGCAGAGTTGGTACCATAGAATCTGAGGGTATGTAGCGCGGTTCGGCGACCAAGGCTCGAATCACTATTGCTAAACTCAAAGCAATAATCACTATCTGAAGATTTTCTCGCTGTGACTTCCACGCTTTCTGCCACCAGGTTTCAGGCGGATTTTCTGCTACTTCTGTACCCAACTTATTTTTTTCAGATGTCATGAAAGTCCTCGCTATATAGTTGCCACTAATTATCTGATTAAGCTCATCAGCATTTAAATTGCATCTCAAGAAATAATCAAACCATGAGCGGGCTGGACAAGCGAACCCGCCCAAAATATACAATTTAAATGCAGTACAGCTTACCATTGAAGTATGTCGCTGTTAATTACTAGACTTGAAGTGCAGGCATTCGCAAACAGTCTTGAAATTATCTGCGTTTATCTGCGTTTATCTGCGGTTTCCCTATCAATCAAAAATTTATGCAATAAGTCTACTCTTGATATTAACTCATAAAAAAGGCAGAGAATTTAAATTCTCTACCTTTTTTATGTGAGGATTTTGAGTTGTTTGCGATCGCGAGATTAGTTATTTCCCAACTTAACTCGCGATCATCGCACACAACTCAAACTTACTCAGCGCCTTGGGGCAGCAATTCCCGCTTTTGACCTTGCAGCACCTTCACAACACCGGCTTCATCCACATCCACAACAGCGGTATCGCCATCTTTGATGCGGCCAGAAAGGATTTCCTCAGCCAAACTGTCTTCCAACAACCGCATGATAGCGCGGCGCAGAGGTCGAGCTCCGTAGCTGGGATTATAGCCTTCTTCTACCAGTCGTTCCTTGAATTTCTCGGTCACTTCCATCGTGATTCCCTGTTCTGTCAAGCGGCCGAACACTTCATTGAGCATGATGACGGCGATTTCCTTGACTTCTTCCTTGTTCAACTGACGGAAGACGATAATTTCGTCAAGTCGGTTGAGGAATTCTGGGCGGAAGTAGTTCTTAAGTTCTTCATTAACCAAAGAGCGAATGCGGTTGTAAGTAGCATCGGCTTGGTTTTCTGTGAACTCGAAACCGAGGCCACCGCCGCCTTTTTCGATGACCTTAGAACCGATGTTAGAGGTCATAATCAGCAGCGTGTTTTTGAAGTCCACGGTGCGACCTTTAGCATCGGTTAAACGGCCGTCTTCCAATATTTGCAGGAGCATATTGAAGACATCGGGGTGGGCTTTTTCGATTTCGTCGAACAATACGACGGTGTAAGGACGGCGGCGGACTGCTTCTGTGAGTTGGCCGCCTTCGTTATAGCCGACGTATCCGGGAGGAGAACCGATGAGTTTGGAGACGGTGTGACGTTCCATGTATTCGGACATATCCAACCGAATCATCGCATCTTCGGAACCGAAGAAGTAGCCAGCTAAGGCTTTGGTGAGTTCGGTTTTGCCGACGCCTGTGGGCCCGGAGAAGATGAAACTGGCGATCGGGCGATTGGGATTTTTCAAGCCAACGCGAGCGCGACGAATGGCGCGGGAAACGGCTTTCACTGCTTCTTCCTGACCGATCAAACGCTGGTGCAAGGTGTCTTCCATGTGCAGCAGTTTTTCGGACTCAGATTCAGTTAATTTGTTAACCGGTACGCCCGTCCAGCTTGCGACGATTTGAGCGATATCTTCTTCGGTAACTACTGGCGATGGGTCGGTGTCGCCACGGGCCGCCGACTCGGTTTTTTTGGCTTGGGAAATAGCGCGAATTTCGGCTTTGATGGTCATTTCTCGATCGCGCAATTCGCCAGCTTTGTCAAAGTCTTGAGAACGCACCGCTTCGTCTTTATCTTTCAGGACTTGGCGGAGTTCCTTGTCAAGTTCTTTAGCTGCGGGGGGAAGTTGAGAGTTGATCAGGCGGACTCTCGAACCGGCTTCGTCTACCAAGTCAATTGCTTTGTCTGGGAGGAAGCGGTCGGAGATGTAGCGGTGAGAGAGTTTGGCTGCGGCTTCTAGGGCGGTGTCCAAGATTTTCAGCTTGTGGTGCTGTTCGTAGCGTTCCCGCAGGCCGAAGAGAATCTCGATCGTCTCATCAACGGTAGGTTCGCCGACCATCACCGGTTGGAAGCGCCGCTCTAAGGCTGCATCGCGCTCGATGTGCTTGCGGTACTCATCAAGGGTTGTAGCGCCGATACACTGGAGTTCGCCTCTAGCCAAAGCTGGCTTGAGAATGTTCGCTGCGTCGATCGCCCCTTCTGCCGCACCTGCACCGATCAAAGTGTGCACTTCGTCAATCACCAAAATCACGTTACCCGCTGTGCGGATTTCATCCATGATTTTTTTGAGACGTTCCTCAAATTCACCCCGATATTTGGTACCGGCCACCAGCAGGCCGATGTCGAGAGTGACTACCCGCTTTTCTTCGAGGATGTCTGGGATATCGTTGTTAGCGATGCGCTGGGCCAGACCTTCGGCGATCGCAGTTTTACCGACTCCGGGTTCGCCGATGAGCACCGGGTTATTTTTGGTACGGCGACCGAGGATTTGGATTACCCGTTCGATTTCTTTTTGCCGTCCGACTACTGGGTCAAGCTTACCATCAACCGCCATTTGAGTCAGGTTAGATCCGAACTCATCGAGGGTTGGGGTTTTGGTGCGAGCGCCGCCGCCAGTGGCTGCGACTTCTGCGGTTTCTCCCAGCATCCGAATCACTTGGGTGCGGACTTTCGACAAGTCTACTCCCAGATTTTCCAGGACTCTGGCCGCTACTCCTTCACCTTCCCGAATCAGGCCCAGCAGCAGGTGTTCGGTGCCGATGTAGTTGTGTCCGAGTTGGCGGGCTTCTTCGAGGGACAGTTCTAGAACCCGCTTGGCGCGAGGGGTGAACGGAATTTCTACTGCTACGAAGCCCGAACCGCGCCCGATGATTTTTTCGACCTCAATCCGAGCATCTTTGAGATTGACTCCCATTGATTTGAGGACTTTCGCCGCCACTCCGGTTCCTTCTCCGATCAGACCCAGGAGGATCTGTTCTGTCCCTACGAAGTTGTGACCCAGGCGGCGAGCTTCTTCCTGGGCCAACATGATTACTTTTATTGCTTTTTCTGTGAAGCGTTCAAACATGGTTTATTCCCACCTGCTATGTGCCCGTTTTGAGGTCACGCTCGCACGACGAGCGTTTTTATTCGAGTTTTAACTCGTGATGCTAATTCTAGCGCGACACTCCCACCGCTGGGCCTCACTCGGCTGCGGTTGCAGATTCTAGGCTCATGTTGCAGGGTGGCTTTCAACTGGGAAGACCCAAATGGTGGCTGACCTACAACCTCCCCTAGACTGCAAGAAGATTGCTCTTCTCGGCCTGTGCCCAACCTACGACTGCGTATTGATGGATTCTAGCACAATGTTTTTTGCTCTTATGCAGGTGCGATCGCACAGGACAACATTGTCTCAGACAAACCGTGCGAAGAAGTATAGGACGGTTTTCTTACAAAACTTATTGGTTAGATCGCCGATCTATGGCCTAAACTCCCCCTTAAGTTGCTACCCATCTCAATCTGTTGGTTTGAAAGGGCGAGAGCGAGCTGGGCCAACTCATCTAAAATTTTGCCACAAATATATCCGTTGGGGTTTGGCTCAGACTATACTCAGCACAGTCAAAAACCTTGCTTTCGTAGCAGAGTGCTTTTGGTCGTTAACTGGTCTGACTTAAAAGTCTGACAATTGAACTTGAGGATACAATCTAAATGTTTAAGGCGTAGTATAGTCTTTCTCAGAAAGATGGATTACGCCGAAACCTTTGTTGCCAACCTTTTTAAGTTTGATTGTGTACCGATCTACCCAATAACTGCTATAAGCTGAATCATGAATACTAGAAAGTTAGATAAGCAGGCACCAAGTACCGAAAATGAATCGCTCGAAGTCGCAGGTAAATTCCAGGATGGAACCACAGCAACTTCTGCCACTTCACAAAAAGAATTCAATGCAGAAGAGCTAGGACGTGTCTACTTTATTCGGCACGGTGAAAGTACCAGTAATGAACGCAACATTTTTGCGGGAGTTCTGGATGTTGACCTCACATCATTTGGCCGATGGCAGGCACGCCGTGCCGGTGTTGACCTGAAGAAAAAAGGTACAAAGTTTGACGCAGTATACAGCACTTCCGGCTGCTATGAGGTACGCAGACAGTATCGAAAGTTAGGACAGGAAAGGGATACGAGTAAAACTGTGCTTCATAATAGCCGGAAGT
>JARCMA010000621.1 GCA_030248405.1 Microcoleus sp. MP8IB2.171 | reverse complement strand
GCAATAGCACAAAGCGCTACCGGAAAAAAAAGCTCAACATCCAAAACAAAAAACAAAGATAAAACTGCTAATTCCCAATCCAAAATCCCCAACTCAAAACCAAATAACTATCCCGCTTTTTGGCTGTCAGAATCTAATTTGTGCCACCAAGCATTCCACAGCGCACCCAAACCCCTCGCCCTCGCTGACGCAGGCGCATTAATCGGCAAAGAACAAGAAGCAGCCACAGAAATTTTGAAACTCCAAGGCATTCGCGGCTTGCTGCTGGTTCCCCTCACGGGCCGTAGCTGCCAGGAAACAGTTTTGGGTTTCTTGGTTTTGCAGCACTCCGAGCCGCGCACTTGGAGCCCGGAAGAATTAGAAGTTCTCGAATCAGTCAGCGCTCAAGTGAGCAAGATGATTATCCAAACTCAAACGCTTAAGGAATTGCAAACGGTAGTCTTCGACAGAACCGCTCAGTTGCAGCAAAGCCTAGACGTGCAGGGGAAACTGTACGAACAATCTGCCAATCAGCTAGAGCAAATGCGGAAATTGAAGGTGATTAAAGACGAGTTTCTCAGCACTCTGAGTCACGAGTTGCGTACCCCTTTAACAATCATGAAGCTGGCGATTCTGATGCTCAAACAAGCTGAACTGCCGTCAGCGAGTCGGACTAAGTATCTCGACATTCTAGAGCAGCATTGTGCTAAGGAAGCGGATCTGGTTAACGATTTGCTGGCCCTCAAGCAGTTTGAGCCTCAGCAAGTCCCTATTTCTATCATCAAAATCGATCTCAAGCGTTTAATTCAAGATTTAGCTGGGGATTTTGAGAAAAAGTGGGCGGATAAGCAATTGACTCTGAAGGTGGAGTTGCCCAAGTTGACCCTTTGCTGGGAAACCGACCCGGACAGTCTCAAGCGGGTGCTGCTGGAACTGCTGACGAATGCTGGCAAATACTCGGCTTCTGGGACTTCGGTAGTTTTCGATGTGTCTGAAGCGGGCGGCAGTATTGTCTTGAGCGTTTCTAATTTCGGGCCCGGCATTTCTGCGGCTGATTTGCCCCACATCTTTGACAAGTTCCGCCGTGGCACTGGCATTACTGACCAAGCTATCGCCGGTACGGGTTTGGGTCTGGCTCTGGTAAAGTCTTTAGTGCAGCACTTGAATGGTACTATTGATGTATCTAGCTGTCCTGCCGAAAGTTCAGCAACTGACAATTTGTGGCGCACATCTTTTACTCTGACTCTGCCGCAATTTGCAGCGGAACTCTCTAATGTAGAAGAATAGTTCTGTTAAGAAGCTGCTGGGAATTGGCAGCGAACAGGCGAAACTAGAAGACTTGCCAGAAGAGGTAGATTTGGAAATGTCGTAAACGCTACCAAGTCCTCTGTTTTGAATTGTTGGTCTGGTTGCCCGTCTAAATTGCCGGTTCTCGATTGCTGATTTTCCCCAGGACTTATATTATGTCTGGTTATTAGCCCGTAATTAGTGCGTGTTTGTAGTGAGTACAACTGTCCTCTATTTATTAATTAATCAGGACTTGCATTACTTACTAGGAACTTAATTATAATTGTATAGCCGGAGATGATATTACGCAGTATAGACCAAAGAAACTGAGTTTGTTAACTGTTTCAAAGGCCTGCAAGCCGTCTTTTCGTACAAGCCGGTTTCTGCGTCCTGGATTGTCCCCTAAAAATTGTCACGGTGCATGGAATTCGATAGCCAATATTATGCTCACAAAAGCTGCACCTAAAACCCTGCGTTGGCAACGTTCTAAATATTCGCCACTGGCACGGCAAATAGACATTTTTGCAGCGGCGGGAAAGTTTATGTTTTTTTTGTGGTGGGATGGACTGCTGCAAAATAATTCTCCTCATACTAGAAGAATTCGCGCTCATTGGTTGGTCAATACTTTGCTGAATTTAGGCCCGACTTTTATTAAAATCGGGCAGTCTCTCTCGACTCGGGCGGATTTGCTGCCGCTTGAGTATGTGAAGGAACTCGAACAGTTGCAGGATCGGGTTCCTCAGTTTAGTTCCGAAGAGGCGATCGCTCTTGTAGAATCAGAGTTAGGCAAAGATATTTATGCTTTATACCGCGATTTTGACCCGTTGCCGATCGCGGCTGCGAGTTTAGGACAGGTGCACAAAGCGAGGCTGCACACCGGGGAAGATGTGATTGTGAAGGTGCAGCGTCCGGGTTTGGAAAGTTTATTTGATTTAGATGTGAAGGCGGTGCGCCAAGTGATGCGTTTTTGCGATCGCTATTTTCCTGGAACGCGCAAGTACGGCCTGGAATTTATTTATCACGAGTTTTTTAAGATTTTATATCAAGAAATTGACTACGTGCAAGAAGGTAAAAATTCCGATCGCTTTAGCCATAATTTTCTAGAATATCCTCAGATTATTGTCCCGAAAGTCTACTGGCAGTACACGAGTAAAAAAGTGCTGACTCTAGAATACGCACCAGGCATTAAGGTGGACGACCGCATTAGTTTAGAGGCGATTGGAGTAGATATTGCGAAGCTCAACCAACTCGGAATTTGCTGTTATTTGAAGCAGTTGTTAATAGACGGTTTTTTTCAAGCTGACCCGCATCCGGGAAATTTGGCGGTAACAGAAGATGGTAGCTTAATTTTTTACGATTTTGGGATGATGGCTGAGGTGAAGTCTCTGGCTAAAGACCAAATGGTCAAGACTTTTTTTGCTGTGATGAGAAAAGATACTGACGAGGTACTCAATACTTTAATTATGATCGGCTTAGTTGAGCCGATGCCGGATATGATGCCGGTACGCAGGCTGATTGCTTTTCTGTTGGATAAGTTTATTGATAAGCCGATCAACTTTCAAGCTTTTAATGAAATTAAGAACGAACTTTACATCATGTTTGAGCAGCAACCGTTTCGCTTGCCTGCAGAAATGATGTTTATTGTCAAGTCGGTGACAACTCTCGACGGCATTGCTAGAACTCTCGACCCTAACTACAATTTCCTATCATGCGCTCAGCCTTTTGTCAAGAGTATTGCGGTGAGCAAGGGACGGGGAAATGCGATCGGAGAATTGGCAAGGCAAGCGCGAAGTTTTATTACATATAAGTTACGGCAGCCGAGCAAATCGCAAGTTTTTCTCAACCGTTTGGAGCAGCGAATTGAAGAGGGTGAACTGCAAATTAGAGTGCGAAATCTAGAGAGCGAAAGAGCCTTAAAACGCATTAATTTAGCCCTGAAAACTCTAATTTTCGCTTGTTTGACTGGTTTTGTGTTTTTGTCGGGTGCAGTGCTGCTAGTCGGCGGATATCAAACGGGGGCGATCGCAGCTTTTGCGGTTTCGGGATTCGGTGGCTTGTTTGTGTTGCGATCGTTGTTAGACTTGTTGGTCAAGGAAAAGCTTGATCGAATAGTCGATCGATAAATATACTGGGTAATTGGCAATTGCGATCGTAAGCTGCTACGCATTTAAATTGAATCCAGATCCTGGCTCTCCGGCCCGTTCCACAATAGCACACGGTCGGCTGACGTTGGTACTACAAACTAAACTTGTTAACATGATTTGCGACTTTAGGTAGGGGCGGATTCTCAAAGCACAAAGTTATACTCCTAACATATATTAAATGCGATCGCCCGCCCCTACAAAAAATGTACGCCCAAAAATTGCTAAAACCAGACGGCCGCCCACTCACACTGTACAGCCGCTACCCAATCCCAGAAGGTATCGTGGCCGTAAGTCCCAGCAATGAACCCGTACAAGCAAACCCGCACTTTCGCTGGCACCCTTTGCGGGGGGAATGGGTAGCATACGCCAGCCACCGTCAGGGAAGAACTTTCATGCCGCCGCCGGAATACAACCCGCTGGCTGCTACAATTAATCCCAAGTTTCCCACAGAATTGCCGCCGGGAGATTACGATGTCGCAGTTTTTGACAACCGCTTTCCCTCGATGACTTTGCAGGCAAAAAACGCACCAGCAAATATTGTGGAAACTTTGCCCGCTAAGGGCATTTGCGAAGTCGTAGTTTTCACTCAAGATCCGCTGGCTTCCCTCGGTTCTTTAGAGTTAAGTCACTTAGAATTGCTGTTAGAAGTGTGGGCAGATCGCACTTCAGTGATTGGCAGCAATCCCGAAATTCACTACGTCTTGCCATTTGAAAATCGCGGCGTCGAAGTAGGAGTAACTTTGCACCACCCCCACGGTCAAATTTACGCTTATCCGTTCGTGCCGCCGGTGCCGGCGCGGATGTTAGAATGTCAGTCGGTTTACTATCAAAAAAACAGCAGCGGTTTGCTGCAAGATTTGATTCAAAAAGAGATTGCCGACAAACAGCGAATTATTTATTTAGACGAAGAGGCGATCGCCTTTGTCCCCGCTTGCGCCCGCTACCCCTACGAAGTCTGGATTGCGCCGATCGCACCCGCTGCTACATTTATCGATTTGACGGAAAAACAGCGGCAATCACTCGCTAAGGCCTTAAAAACAGTCACCCTCAAATATGACGGTTTGTGGCATCGCCCATTCCCTTATTTGATGGCTTGGTTTCAAGGGCCCACAGACGGGAAACCCCATCCAGAAGCGCATTTGCACGCCCAATTTTATCCGCCCTATCGATCGAGCGATCGGCTAAAATACCTAGCAGGAACCGAACTCGCCGCCGGAATGTTTGCCAACGACGCTTTACCCGAAGAAAAAGCTAAAGAATTGCAAGCCGTATCTGTCCATATAAGCTGAAACGCATTTAAATTTTGTAATTGCTCAACCCCCTTGACAAGAAGACGAGATAGACATTAGATAAAGGAATGTAGGACTTACGCATTGACAAAAAACATTATCTATGTATTCTCGACCATAGCATCACTCTGAAGGTTTGCAAAAATATGCTCACGTATAACTAAGGT
>JARCMA010000620.1 GCA_030248405.1 Microcoleus sp. MP8IB2.171 | reverse complement strand
TCTAATAATAATTTTTTGTACGGCACTATACTGGATTTACTTTTTTGTACATCATACCTAGTTTACCACTTGTTCGGTCTTAAGTAAACCGTATTGGGGCATAACTTGAGAGCGATCGACCTCTGCATATCCATCATCCCCCAACGAATACAAACGCAGCCTACCATTTTCCCAAAACCAAACTTCAGGAATTTTGAGGCGTTTGTAAGCTTCCAACTTGTTAATACCGCCGCTAGTCACCACCACTTCCACCGCCAAATCGGGAAATTCTCGGTTAGCTCCCAATTTATAGGATTTATCAGCTTCTCGCTTCACCAATCCCGATGGACTTTCCAGCGTCATCGAACCAGTAGGCTGATAATCAATTCCCATTTGAAGCAGATAAAGATCTAGTAGAGAACCAATTCGTTCTTTAATCGTTTCATGTTTTTCTCCCGGCATACGTCTAATCTCCAGTACCCCATCTAAAAACGATAATCTCACCCCTGGGCGTGAGAGCAACTGTTCAACCACTTTAAACTCTCTCCAACTCAGCTCGTCAATTAAGATAGGTTCATCGAGCCGTTCTAACTTTTCTAAAGTTGTAGTCATCCCAACCACTCCTTACTCAATCTAATCTTCATTATATCTGCGTTCATCAGCGCTCATCTGCCTACATCAGCGGTTGCAATCCCATCTACTGTCCCAAATTTCCCTTGTACTCGTCCGGTACAAATTCCGTAACCACTTGGCCGCCGCCACCGTCACCTTTGACAATCACAGTTTGATTTTTAAGCTCTCCCGCCGCCCTCGGCCCAGTCAAATTAAACACCGGATTTAGTTGCTTGTAAACCACATTTCCTTCTGCGTCAAAAGTTTGGTTAGTTAAATACCACGTTATGCGATCGGTATTTAATTGAGATTGACGTTTTTCCCCAATTCCTACCACATTTCCCGTCAAATAAAAAATCTTTTTCTGTAAATCTCCCCGCCCCGTATCCCCAGTCATCGTCACCTTTTCCACGCGGTGAAAAACCTTCACAGGCCCAGGCGATACCACAGATTGCGCCGGAAAATTCCAACTCATCAAACTGCTTTCTATTTGCAGCGGCGGGTCTGATGGCATCAACTGAGCGTTTTTTGTCAGCGTCGCAATCTTGGTTTTTAAGTCTACATCTACCTGGTCAGCAAAACCGCTATCTGTTACTTTTTTATCTTTATATCTGTCAATTTGAGTCGGTTGGTCACTGTTGATCTTTTGTTCCTCGACAAACCACACTAAGTGCTCAGTTCGCAATTGCAAAGCCGGATCTTTAACATTCGCCACCACAGAGCCGAATAACTCCATCCTCTTAGCCCTGCTGAAAACCCGCGCTTCCTTCGCTGAAGCCGTCACCTGTTTGTTCTCTCCCGTCAAATTGTTACGGACAACTAAAACATCCTCCTTTGGTCGCCACTCCAACTCATTTCCGCGCAACACCACTCCATTTTTTAGGTCTGTAGCGACTATGTTACCTTTGAGAAAAACCTGATTTCCTTCCTGAAATACCTGCCCAGTTTCTCCCTGAATGTCATAAATTGCTTTGCCGTCTTGAAACAATTTGCCGACCGGCTTCTGAATATTAACTATCTTTTTGTCTTTGCTGTAAACGGCATTTTTTGAGTTTACTTTCCAGAACGTCTCGCCCTTTTCGTTTGCTTGTTCTAGAGTTACTTTGTTCAAAGTTAAAGTGCTGTTTGACTGTTGAGCAGTTTTGAGATCCTCAGCTAATTTGTTTTTTTGAGTCTCTTGCGGAGCCGCACAAGCACCAATCCCCAAAATCAGTGCTGCTAAAAATAGCAGCATCAATTTTGGGGATTTGAGATTGGGAATTTGGGATTTGAGATTAATCATTGGCAATTGGGAATTGGTAATCGGTAATTGGGAATTGGTAATCGGTAATGGGGAATTGATAATTGGGTCTTAAAAAACACTTAATCAAAAATTAAAAAGGTGTCGTGTTTTGTCTAAGTTTTTAACTTCTAATTCTCAATGATTCAACCCATTAACCATCACCTATTAACCGTTACCAATTACCCATTACCAAATCCCTATCTGTCGTCGTGTTCCTCCATCAAGCTCAGACCCGACAAAGGGCGGTAAGCATAATTAGGGCGCGATGTTTTTTGGATATCGTCCTTAATCATTTCCAAATCGATATAGCGATCGGCTACATTAATCAAACTGTCGCTCGTCATCGATCGCAAACTCACCACCTCAACCCGCACACCGCGATAGCTCACAGCGTCTACAGCATAGGCCAAGTCGCCGTCACCGCTCACCAGTACCGCCGTGTCGTAAGACCCCACTAAAGCCATCATATCCACAGCGATTTCTACATCCAAATTGGCTTTTTTAGAACCATCCGGCAACTGTACCAAATCCTTAGAAATCACCCGGTAGCCGTTGCGGCGCATCCACAGCAAAAACCCCTGCTGTTTCTCGTTCGTGCGATCGACACCCGTGTAGAAAAAAGAGCGCAACAGCCGCGAACCCGCAGTTAAACGGCACAGCAGCTTAGTGTAATCAATCTCAATTCCCAACTGCAAAGCCGCGTAAAAAAGGTTAGAGCCGTCAATAAAAATTGCCACTCGACCGCGATTTTCGAGAACCTGTTCCGGCGTAAAAAGGTCATTGCTTTCTATTCTATTCAACATGATTGTTATGCCTCAATTTTTATGAAAGATTGGTAATCAAATAAGTGCTAATTCGTAGTCTGTCATAGCACCCCGAGCGCTGGCTGCCAACTATGAAGGTACTGTTTCCAGCAGTTCTAGCCGCTTAAAAACAGGTTGGGGTTCCCCCAGAGTTTGGTTAGCCGGCAAAGCGCCCCAGGAAGCATGATCTGCAAAAATCGCTAAACTGTTAACTGTAACCCGATCGTTAAAGTCAATTGAAAAACCTAGCTGTTGATAGATAGCGTTGCTGATATTGGGAATAATCGGCGATAAAAGGTAAGATGCTAGTCTAACAGATTCCAGAACAGAATATAGCACTTGTTGGACACTTTCGAGCTGTCCTTGCTTGTACAAACTCCAAGGTGCTTGCACATCAATAAACTTGTTCCCGGCTCGAACTAATGCAAGCACGGCTTCGCAAGCCTTGCTAAAAGCTAATTCTTCGTAAAAACCCGCTACTCGATCCCCCAAATCCAGGCTCATACCCTTGAGAAGGTTGTCGCCGTCGATGTTTTCCCCCAACACATTGGGCACGCAGCCACCGCAATATTTGCGAGCCATGTTTAGGGTACGGTTAAGCAAATTTCCCAAATCATTTGCTAGCTCAGCATTCAATATATTGATAAACCGAGTTTCGTTAAAATCGCCATCCTCTCCGAAGTCAATTTCTTTGAGGAAATAGTAACGAACTGCATCAGCGCCGTATTTATTGACCAATTCGACTGGGTTTAAAGTATTCCCCTCTGATTTCCCCATTTTTTTGCCGTCTTTGGTCAAAAAACCGTGAGCGAAGACGCGGCCCGGCACCGGTAGATTCGCTGACATCAGCATTGCCGGCCAGTAAACTGCGTGGAAGCGGAGAATATCTTTGCCGATCAAGTGCAGGTCGATCGGCCACCATTTAGATAAAGCATTCTCTAACATCGGGTCGCTGTCCGGATCTAGCAAGGCTGTGACGTATCCCAGCAAAGCGTCAAACCAGACGTAAATGGTGTGACTGGGGTCAACTGGCATTGGTAGGCCCCATTCCAGATTCACCCGAGAAATCGAAAAGTCTTGCAGTCCAGAGTTGACGAAGCTCAGCACTTCGTTGCGCCGACTTTCCGGCGCGATGAAGTCGGGACGTTCTGCGTACAATGCCAGCAGTTGGTCTTGATAGCGCGACAGGCGAAAAAAGTAATTTTCTTCGTCGCGCCACTCAACTTCCTTGCTGGGGTGGATGGCACACCGATTTCCCGGCAACAAATCCCGTTCATCTTTGAATTCTTCGCAGGAGACGCAGTACCAGCCTTGTTGCTGGTTCAAGTAGATGTCGCCGGAGTTCCAGACGCGCTGGAAAAATTCTTTGACAATGTACTCGTGGCGGCGCGAGGTTGTGCGGATGAAGCGATCGTACTGGATGTCGAGTTGCTCCCACAGCGCCTCAAACGCCGGAACCACTGAATCGCAGTGAGCTTGGGGCGATCGCCCCAAACTCTCGGCTGTCCGCTGAATTTTCTGCCCATGTTCGTCCGTCCCCGTAACCAGCAAAACAGATTTGCCCCGCAGCCGCTCAAATCGGGCTAGGGCATCCGCAGCCATAGTCGTATAAGCGCTGCCAACGTGAGGTAAATCGTTTACATAATACAGAGGCGTTGTTATCGCAAAGGTATTTTTAGTTTTATCAGTCGATTTCATTGAATGCTAAAAGAAAATTCCCTAAATTTCGTTTCGATCTTAACTCAGCGGTTAAATTTTTTATGGAGTGGCAATCAAGCCAAATTCACTGCAAGTTATTTGCAATTGTTTAACCCGGGCTATTCCCAAAAAAAAATATTGCTTTCCTATCCACACTAATCTTTTTTAGTTGTTTTTGACGAACTCTCTAAAATGTCTTAATATTTTGACATTCTGCTGCCTTGGGAATCGACGATCGCGGGGTTCGCGCCTCATCTATTCATTGGTCGCAGCCGCTATCCCTAGAGCGGGTTTAGCAGCCCACCCGGTTGCCAAAAAAACTCGTCAGTTGGGCTGCTAAACCCGCCGTTCGACTAACGCTCCGCGACCACTTTCTGTGAATGCGCGATCGCTCGCCATCGCCATCTTTTTCTCCCGATCGCTGGAAAGTCGATCGCCCGCAACTCCTGCCACTTTCCGAGCCGCTCATGGACGCAGAAACCGGGTTGTTTACGAAACTCTCTGGTCAAGCGCGAAGCTTTAGTTTCTTACCCCAAAAAGAGTATAAAACCACATTCCGCAACCTCAACTGTCACTATCGGTTTTTACTTATTTTGATCCAGCAATAAAACTATAAATTATACTATAATACCGTAGATTAACGGATAAAAAACTTTTTAAAGGCATAATTTATTACTTTAAAGATATAGTTTTCTGCGTAATTATGCTGTGTAACACCCCAGGGTGCGGAATGTGGGATAAAAGCCTAGGTTTTTTGTCACAAAACCCGGTTGATAAAGGTTGCGAGTACGTCCACAGACAATAAAACCCCAAGCCAGTTAAGCTTGGGGCTATCAAATTAGGGTGCATCTAACAAGGGATGATCCGATCGCCCTCGATCGCCATCAGGAAAACTAACTCGATTTCCACCAATAGCTTCTGACAAATAATCGGCCGCAGCTTCCACCACCGCGATCGCATTTTCGTAAACCATCCGCGTCGGCCCCAAAACCCCAACACTACCCACCGGCACCGATCCCCGGCGGTAAATCGAAGAAATCAGAGTACAGCCACGAATTGGTTCTAAAGAATTTTCCGAACCAATACGCACCGTTACCCGCTTCCCGGGGATGTCCAACTCAGGCGATTCAAAAATCAAAGGCCAAAGCAGTTCCTGCTCTTGTTCGAGCAATTGCACTAGGGTTTGAACTTGCTGCAACTGCGAAAACTCAGGCAAGCGCAGGGCTTCTGCCAAACCGCCGATCAGAATTCGCGTGTAGGTGGGATTGCTTTGGCGGCTGCTTAAAGCAGCCAGCATGGTTTCCATCCATTCAGCGTACAGTTCAAAGTCCCGGTCTAACTCGCTCCAGTCTACAGCAGAGAGTTCCGAGAGCGATCGCCCCCGCAACTTGCTGTTCAAAAAATTCGACAAAATCTGCAACTCGCGATCGACGATTTCGACATCAGGCGTGTTACCTTCTGCGTCCCTCGGCAACTGCACCAAAACCGATTGAGTTTCGTAAGCATCCGTCACCACGATCAGCATCACCTTTCCCGGCTCTAGCTGCACCAGTTGCAAGTGGCGCAAGCAAGCCATATTGGTTTGCGGTATGGTGATCATTGCTATGTAACCGCTGATAGTTGCCAGGATTTGAGCAGCGCCACGGAGTGCCGCGTCCATGCGACCATCCGACCAATTGAGTTGGTCTAGTACCTGTTCCACCTTGCGGGCGAGCGTATCAGACGGCTGAATCAACTGGTCTACATAAATTCGGTAGCCGGAGTCAGAGGGGACTCGTCCTGCCGAAGTGTGGGGCTGATAAAGCAGTCCAGCTTTTTCAAGAGTCCCCATCGCATTGCGAATTGTAGCTGGGCTGACGCTGAGGTTGAATTCGTCAGCCAAAGCTTTTGAGCCAACGGGTTCCGCTGTAGCTATGTAGTGGCGAACCGTTGCCCAAAGGATGTGTTGTTGCCGATCGGTGAGGTTAACGCGCACAGATATTTAAGCAGAATTAGAATTTAGAGTTGAAAGCCACTATGTAATCGAAACGTCTGTCCGAAGAGGGCGATCGGGCAGACTTATCTATTTAAGATAACAGATTTAGGCAAAGGAAGAAGTCGGATGGAAGTCTAGAAATGGAAGTCGTCCGAGGTTCGAGGGAAGAAGGTTTTAATTTTTAACTTTTCAGATCAAATCCGGTAACTACCGAATGATCTCGCTCGTGCGATCGTCCCGTGAGCGAGCCGAGCAGAGTATCGGAGCGATGCACTCGTCCAATTATGATGCCGAATGATCTCGCTCGTGCGATCGTCCCGTGAGCGAGCCGAGCAGAGTATCGGAGCGATGCACTCGTCCAATTATGATGCCGATGCCAGCGTTCGCGATATAACTTTCAATTTGGGAGCTTGGCTTTGCCCCATTCCCTTTAACTTACTCCCGGGAAGTCCCGCGCTCTATCCGCTATGCCTTCGGCATAGGCGAGGGAAGAGGCCTTTGTGACAAGTTAAGAAAAAGTGCAAATTGTCAAGGGGGTAAACCAAAAAAGGTAAAATAGGCTGAAACATCTATCTGGCAAGCAGTTGAACCAGGAT
>JARCMA010000619.1 GCA_030248405.1 Microcoleus sp. MP8IB2.171 | reverse complement strand
TGCACCATTCGACAACGGGTATCTCGATTAGTGAGAAAGAGCTTATCCTTCTCTAAAAAGTTGGAAAATCATATTGCTGCAATTTGGCGTTTTGTCCATCATTATAATGCTAATTTACAACTCTAGATGCCTCTTTTAATTTGAATTCGATTTTGTTCTTCGTTCCTTTCCTTCAGGGCACTACCCCTTTTTATTCTATGACTTTTGCTGCCACCTTGAGGAAACAGTAAGGGTAATCGCTCTTTTATTCCTAAAGTGCGATCGCCCTTATCTAACTTCTATTCTCCTCACATTACTAAGCAACTGCAAGTTCATATTGCAGAACTAAAATTTCATCAGCTTTCAACATAGCCATAGCATATTCACTCCCTTGACTATCAGCAAACTCCACTAAATACTGACATTCCTTTCCCGTATCATACACTTCAATAATAGTTCCCACAAGTCCAACTGGCAAACTAGAAATAGATGCGTATTCTGGTTCCACTAGCGCTAATCGCGTATTTGAAATCGGCTTGAGAATCGCAACAGAATCCAAAACTCTAAAGTGTTTTATCATAGTTTAAGAAAAGCTGAAATCCAACAACGGTTAGAATTAGGTGAAGTAATTTCCCAGAAGTACCTTCTCAAGGTTTTTAGGGGCAGGTTTAGTTAGGATATACACGCTCGCAGCGAGTTTACCCCTTTCACGCACCCGCCCTCCCCACGCTAGGATTTACGTCTTACTTTACGTCTTACTTCGGCCTTAAGTTCGCACCACTAAACTCCGAAGCCACAATCATCGACCCAATTCCCGCATCCGTAAATATTTCTTGCAGCAAAGCATGAGGAATTCGACCATCAATAATGTGAGCACCCTTCACACCCTGAGCCAAACTCCGCACACAACAATTAACCTTCGGAATCATCCCTCCAGAGACAACTCCCGACTCAACCAACTCTCTCGCTTCCTGAATATCTAACTTAGCAATCAGACTCTCCGGCTTGTGATAATCCTCCAAAATTCCCGCAGTATCAGTCATCAAAATCAACTTTTCCGCTCCCAAACCTGCCGCAATTTCCCCAGCTACCGTGTCAGCATTAATGTTGTAAGATTGACCGTTTTCATCGGCGGCCACGCTCGACACCACCGGAATATAACCGCTGTTTACCAAAGACTCCAAAATCTGAATTTTCACGCCGCTGACTTCACCAACAAACCCAATTCCTTCCCGGCCATCTGGACGAGCTTGAATCAGATTGGCATCCTTGCCACACAGTCCCACTGCTTTGCCACCAGCTTGGTTGATTAACGAAACAATTTCCTTATTTACTTTCCCCACCAAAACCATTTCTACAACTTCCATTGTTGCCGCATCCGTCACCCGCAAACCATCCTTAAATTGTGGCTCAATGCCCAATTTTTCCAGCCAAATATTAATTTCCGGACCGCCGCCGTGAACCACAACCGGACGCATCCCCACGCAAGCTAGCAGCACAATATCCCGAACCACCTTGTCTTTGAGAGTGCTATCTTTCATCGCCGCACCGCCATATTTGACCACTATGGTGCGGCCGGCAAAGTGTTGAATGTAAGGTAGTGCTTCGGAAAGCACTTCTACTCGATTAGTGTCTGGATTCCTAACAAAATCGCTTTGTTTGAGCATGGGTAAATTACAAAAGACTAAAAACTTAATTCTAAACTTTAATGGCTAAAGCACATATCAACAGCCACAAAAATCACTTTTTCCCTTGATTTTATCGACGCGCAGGCTCGATCGCCTTTATTGAGCCCCATCCTCAAAAAATTAATAGGTTTTTTTAATAATATGATTTAAAATTATGTATTCTAACTTATACATTTTTTGCTAAAGTCAAGAAATGTATAACTCCCTTGATTTACTTAACGTTTTATGTTAACTGCTGTCGCCCAAGACTCCGAAAACCTGCAGTACAAGCTACCCTCAGAGGCTGACTCGTCCCCCCGGATGACGGTATTTTGCGATTTAGACGGGCCCATAGTCGATGTGTCCGATCGCTATTATGCCACCTATCAACAGGGATTAGCCGATACTCAAGCAGCTTATCTTGCTAGGGGAATCAACCTCAACCTCCAAATCTTCAGCAAACGGCAGTTTTGGCAGATGAAGCAAAACCGAGTACCCGATGCTGAAATAGCCAAAAGTTCCGGCTTGTCGGGAGAAGAAATTCACGTTTTTCTAGGATGCGTCAGTCAGATTGTCAATCAGCCAGACTTGTTGCACTTAGATCGCATCCAGCCGGGAGTGCAATGGGCGATCGCACTTTTGCACTCCCGCGGCGTGCGGCTGATTTTAGTCACCCTGCGGCCGAGACATCAAGCCGTTCAACTGTTGCAAAATTACGGTTTAGCCAGACTGTTTACCAGCATTCGGGGCACTCAGATGCCCGATGCTGCCTATCACAACTATACGGCCTTAAAAACTGAATTGTTAGCTGAAGTTGCAGAAGAATTTGAGTCATCGCTGGGTTCGGCTTGGATGATCGGAGATACCGAAGCAGATATCCTTGCGGGACAAGCATTGGGAATACCTACAATTGCCGTTACCTGCGGAATTCGCAGCCACTATCAACTCCAAAAGCACCAGCCTAATTTCATTCTCAGCAACTTGGTTATTGCCGTTCATCAGTTATTAGGTTCCGGCAAACAAGTAATAGTAGAATGACTACAGTTAACAGTAATTAGTTAACACTTAACTGTTGACTAATGACCAATGGCTGATGACTAATGGCTGACTAAGGCTTTTCTAAATTCCTGGTCATTTCCCACAAGCGATTGAGCGGAAAATAAATCACCGGAGCCCAAAGACTGCTAAGAATAGCAGAACACAAAGCCACTCGCTGGTGATAGCTCCAAATTTCCAGTAAAGCCCGATCGCCCATAGCAAAAAATTGCAGCCCCATCACAGTTTCCGCTACCACCGCCATCCCAAATACAATTAACGCGATCGGGATCGGATCTCTCTCAACAATATCTACCGGAATCGACCAGGTTTTTTGCAAAACAACTGTTAAGACTCCTACAACAACTAGACTGACAGCATGGGTGGGATGAGGAGCCGTCATCGCATCTTGAAGAAACCCCAAAACCAAGCCCATGCTAGCAGCTCCCCAAACTGTACGTTTCCGCTTAATACTCCAAGCTACCAACCAAATTAACAGCCAGTTCGGCCCAATTCCCAACAATTCCATTCCCGGCATCCGAGTGGGCAATATCAGTATGCACAGCATCACAGATAGAAATGTAACTGCGAAGTTGAGAAATTGGCGCGATCGCGAAGACATCCGAGATAAAGCTTTCATTGTTGCTGTGCTCCCTCAGATGCAGCAGAAGATTGAGCCTGCGAATCATTCGGTTCGGCTTGCTTAGAGTGGGGGTAAACCACCGCCCACTCCAGAGCATTCATCGGTGCAGAGAACTCAACAACAGCTTCGGGAGCCGGAGTTTTATTCATATCCACCGAAACCACTTTTCCCACCGGCAAACCAGGAGGGAACAACTGACTGTAAGAAGAAGTTGAAACCACATCCCCAGGCTTGACATTGGGAACATTCTCAAAAAACTCCATCACAGCCTGATTTCCGCCTTTACCGCGCATAAAACCCATGTGGCGACTGCGAGTAATTCCCACACCCAATTGACTCGTAGCGTCGCTGACTAACAGCACCAAGCTAGTATTAGGAGTAACGCTGACCACCCTGCCTACTAAACCGCCGGGACTCATCACAGTAAAATCTGTTTTAATGCCATCGTTACTGCCGCGCCCCAAAGTTACTTGCTGCCACCAGTGGTCGGCGCTGCGACCCACAATAGGAGCTACAATCCCTTTAGGTTTCTTAGCAGAAACGTAACCTAAAAGCTCTTTTAGCTTCTGATTTTGATTTTCTAATTCTAATAGCTGCGCTTGCAATTCTTGAGTGCGCGCCGAGATGAGTTCCTCTTGCCCAGAGCCGTTGGCGTGAAACGGACGAGTCACCCAATTGTAAACTTCAAATACTGCCGCACCTTGTGTTTGCCGAACTCCCCAAGCGGCAGTTACAGCTAAACCTAAAAGAGCAATTTGCAGCCGCAGATCCCACCACTTTCGGAATGTATTTTTTAGCATAATTTCACTAATCTAAAATTGTTAAGTCAGGATTTTAGATTTGAGATTGCAGCCGTATTTCTAAATCCACAATCCCAAATTTGTTAACTACATATTACGCGACGACTGCCCGCTGAAAACCCGTTCCAACTGTTTGTTTTCCAATACCCTACCAGTTCCCAAAACCACGCAGCACAGCGGATCTGCTGCCACGTGGGTGACAATTCCTGTTTCGTGACTGATCAGAGTATCTAAACCTTTCATCAGCGCCCCACCACCAGCCAGCATAATTCCCCTGTCAATAATATCTGCTGCTAATTCCGGGGGCGTGCGTTCCAAAGTACGCTTGACAGCTTCCACAATTACTGAAAGCGGTTCCGACATACTTTCGCGAATTTCTGGGCCTTTGATAGTAACAGTTCGCGGCAAACCAGACAGTAAGTGCAAGCCCCGCACTTCCATCATTACATCGTCATCCTCGGTCGTTGGATATGCAGAACCAACCTGAATCTTAATTTCTTCAGCAGTGCGTTCGCCGATGACCAAATTGTGAACTTTTTTCATGTATTGGACGATCGCCTCATTGAGTTCGTCGCCGGCTACCCGCACAGACTCACTGATCACCGTACCTTGCAAACTCAAAACCGCAACTTCCGTCGTACCTCCGCCGATATCTATAATCATATTGCCAGTCGCCTCAGCAACAGGCAGTCCAGCTCCGATCGCCGCAGCGATAGGTTCATCAATTAAACGTACTTCTCTAGCACCGGCCTGAGTAGCCGCCTCAATCACAGCCCGCCTCTCCACTCCGGTGACACCACTGGGGATGCCAATAATGATCCGGGGCGAAACTAAGCTTCGGCCTTCGTGAACCCTGCGGATAAAAGTCTTGAGCATGAGTTCGGCTGTATCGAAGTCGGCGATTACCCCGTCGCGAAGCGGGCGCAGTGCTATGACATTCCCAGGCGTGCGCCCAAGCATTTTTTTGGCTTCTTCTCCAACAGCCAGCGGTATTTTTAAATCTTGGTCGATCGCCACTACAGAAGGTTCCTGCAGAACAATACCTTTGCCCGATACATAAACGAGCGTGTTAGCAGTACCGAGGTCGATACCCATATCTCTAGATAACGAAAATCGATTGAGAAGACCCACTGATTTGTACCCCCCCAAAAACTAAAATACTATTGTGTGCAATAATGTTGTTACAAAAGTGTAACCGAGGTGGATTCTATTACGTTTTTCATCCTGAGTCTAGTCAGAACTGTACATTGTCGAGCATAAGTTGACTGAAAACTCGCCAATCATCCACAATCAATATGTTCTGGTAAGTGGGTGTAAAATCAGGATGAAGCCCTGATTCGCGCTGTTCCAAGTTCAGTTTGGAGGCGATCGCCCTTCAGGGAGAGTTTAACTACATCACCAATCGAGCACATTCCCGAAAAAATTTATGAGTCTTAATGTTGTGACTTTGGTCGGCCGCGTCGGTGGCGACCCGGACGTGAAGTATTTTGAGTCGGGTACAGTTCTGTGCAAGTTGACGCTTGCAGTCAACCGCAGATCCAAGAACAGCGATCAGCCAGACTGGTTTACTCTGGAAATCTGGGGCAAAACAGCGCAAGTCGCTGCTGACTACGTTCGCAAAGGCTCTCAAATTGGGGTAACTGGCTCTTTGAAGTTCGATCGCTGGCAAGACCGCAGCACAGGAGCTAATCGCTCGATGCCAGTAATTAGAGTAGACCAGTTAGACTTGCTGGGTTCCAAGCGTGACAATGAGTCCGGTATGTCGCAAAACAGCAGCGAATTCTAGGGTTTGGGGAATTTGGGAATTAATATTTGTGAATTGGGTGGGGGCTGGTGACTTCAGAAAAGTTAGAAATTGTTCAAACCGAGTATCAAGCGGGCAGAGTAGCTTTTGAGAGCGGCCGCTACGCTCTAGCTATCCAGAGTTTGGAAACAGCTACCGGTTTGGTCGATCGCACTTCCCGGTTAGGTGGCGACGTGCAGACGTGGCTGGTGACGGCCTACGAAGCCTCTGGCGATACCGAAAGGGCGATCGGGCTTTGCCGCAAACTCACCCGCCATCCCCGCCAAGAAACCCGCCAGCAAGCCAAGCGCTTACTGTTTATTCTCGAAGCCCCCAAACTCAGTATTCCTGACGAATGGACAGTAAAAATCCCCGATTTAGCAGCTTTGGATGAAAATCAATCAATCAGTTTTCAAGCCAATCCCAACGCTGATATCAAGTACGCAAAACCAAAGCCCGCCGTACAAGAACCCGTAGATTTGAGTCAGGTGAATACCAAAGATAATAGGTTTATTTGGGTGGCGTTAATTGCGATCGGGCTAATTTTAGGCGGCTTATTTATTAGTTATTAATCATTTTTTCATTCGCACAAACTCTATCTCTAGGGTGCGCCTCGCCCCACCTTACCCGTACCAATAGCGGAGCAAACCTTTTTTTTGCCTTACTCCTGAGAGAAGTTAAGCAATGCCTTTTAGCAATTATAAAAGTATCAGCGCCGTCGCCAAAGAATTCCAAATTAATTACCTGCGGGATAATTTTATAGTCGAAACAGAATTTGCAGTCAGCGACGTTTTTCGGAATGAATTAGAATTGATTTTCAATGAGGGAGTATTTGACAACTCGGAAATCGCCATTTGTGAAAATATCATTTATCCTGTATTAAAAGAAGTTTGGAAAATTTATCGAAGTAATTTTCTCCTCTGGAGTCACCAAACCTTAGTCTATAATGAGAATCTGTCAGGAATTCCAGATTATATATTGGCGAAGCGCTCCCCCCTTGGCACAGTAGTTTTTGACAAGCCATATTTCATATTAGTTGAAGCCAAGAAAGAGAGCGCATTTGATGAAGGATGGGGGCAGTGTTTGGCAGAAATGATCGCCGTGCAGCGACTTAACAATGAACCCGAACAAACTATCTTTGGTATTGTTTCTAATGGGGCAATGTGGCAGTTTGGCAAGCTCAAATTAGAAATGTTTACTCAAAATAAAATTTTCTATACGATTCAGGACTTAGAGCGACTGTTTGCAGCCGTTAACTATGTTTTTAAACAGTGTGAATTACAATTATAGAGGAAGGCTCTTCAGTTTTAGGTGCGGGTGTCTAGAAACCGGGTTTTTATGGAAATACTTCGCTGTAGCCGGCAGATTCACGAAAAAACCCGGTTTCTAAGTTGAATTATTTACAGCAATCTTTGGAGATTTTACAGCATTTGCGATCGCCCGACGCGGAGACAGTGAGAGAAATTATTGCTATGGTTCAGCAGATGGCCGGGGATTGATGGATGCACTTCGACTAAAGAAACCGGGTTTTTCGCAGCTTTTCGGTGGTGTATCGATATTCTGGGAAAAAACCCGGTTTCTGGCCACACCCTAAATCGCTAAAATAAAAAAAAGACCAAACCAGAAAGGCGATTATTGTGAGCGATTCAACCATAGAGCAGATTTTGAAATTGGCAAGTCAGCGCGCGGATGCTGCTGAAGTATACTACCTATCGAGTCAAGACACGCCGATCGAATTTGAGAACAATCGCCTCAAATCCCTGCAAACCAAAGCACTGCAAGGCGTAGCACTCCGGCTGATTTACAAAGGCAAAATCGGCTTTGCTAGTTCCACAGACTTAACCCGGATAGACGACTTAGTAGATGCAGCGATTCAAACAGCCGAAATCGGCGACCCCGCAGAATTTGAACTCGCCTCCAACTTCCACCTAAAAGGCCCGGAAACCACCTACACTCCGCCCACAACCCAAGAATTAGTCGAAAACGGCAAAAACCTCATCGAGCAAGTTCACGCCTACAATCCCGATATTATGGTAGATGTGGGCTTTCACGTCCGCAGCGGCCGCGTGAAAATTGCCACGACGCGAGACGTGTATGCCGAAAGGTGCAGCCAAATAGTCAGCGGGACGATCGCAGGCAACTTGGTAAAAGGAGAAGACTTTATGCAAGCATACAGTTACGATGTCGCGCGCGATCGCCCCCTCGACACCAACAGCATCCTCCAATCACTCCTCGAAAAATACCGCCTCGCCGAACATCCAGCCACCATCACCAGCGGTTCCTACCCAGTCTTATTTACCCCCAGAGCCGCCGCCAGCACATTAGGGAGCCTGTTTGATACAATTCTTTCAGGACAAACAGTAGTCCAAAAAGCATCTCCCCTAGCCGACAAAATCGGCGAAACCTTATTTGACGAACGCTTCACATTTTTTGAAGATCCAACTTTGGGCCCTTCCGCCTGTCCCTTCGACGACGAAGGTACACCCACCACCCGCAAAACCTTAATTGACAAAGGTACCGTCGCCGGATTTTATTGGGATCGCAGATGGGCCGCCCGCGCCGGTGTACAATCAACCGGCAACGGTTTTCGCGGCGGATTGTCTCGCCCAGGCCCTGATTTGACTAACTTTTGCATTTCCCCAGGAAATACCAGCACCCAAGACTTGATTGCTAGCATGGACGAAGGCCTGATAATAGAGCAAGTTTTAGGTGCCGGCCAATCCAATCAGTTAGCTGGCGAATTTTCCGTCAACTTGGACTTAGGCTATAAAGTAGAAAAAGGCAAAATTGTCGGTCGCGTCAAGAATACAATGGTAGCAGGCAGCATTTTTGAAGCCTTTAAAAATTTGGCAGATTTGAGCAGCGAAGCCGAATGGGTAGGCGGTGCGGCATATTTGCCCAGTATCCTATTTCAACAGTTGGGCGTGGCCTCAAGGCAATAAGTCCAGTGCTGTTAATTCCAGGTGACGCTGATAAGTAGGTCATTGCGAAAAAACAATAGTATCTGGTAGGGGCGGGTTTAGCTAAGAATCTATGAGACAATCCAGTTTATGAAAGCAAAACCCGCCTCTCCCCATCTAATGTTTATTTGTACTAACCTAGTTACTGCTGCTAGCAAAATGTTAGCATTCACGTCAAAACCAACCATTTTTTGCGATAAAGTCTCTGTAAAATAGCCATTAAGCAGCTCATGAATCTGTCATTTGCTATAGATTGGCAAGTCCAGAAGTGCAAAAAAAACATAGAAATAGTGCCGATAATTCAACAGTTATCTAATTCATGCAAATAGGAAAAAACAGGAAAATAAAGATGAAAGAGCAAAATGTCAAGGATGGAACTGGGAAGAAGAAAAAGCACTTTTTCTTTCTTTTACCTTTTGTTCTTTGCCTTTTAACTCTAGTGACTGGATGCGTTAAGTACGATGTCGGAGTCAACTTTCAAAGTCAAACTCGCGGCGAAATCGTGCAGCATATTAAACTGGGGGAAAAGTTGGCCAGCTTCAGCAGCGAAACTGTTCGAGATTGGTTGAACAGCGTAGAACAGCGGGTGAGGTTGCTGAACGGAAAAACTAAACGGCTTTCCGAGACAGAAGTTATGGTGACTATTCCTTTTAATAATGGAGCCGAGTTAGAAGACAAGTTCAACCAATTCTACAATCCGATCGCACCAACCACAAAATATCGGGCCGCAAGTCCGCTAGAAACAGATTTGCCGAAGTTTGAATCTCACCTTAGTGTCAAGCAGAATAATTTGTTATTGGTGCTGCGAAATCGGTTGAGTTTGGAATTGGATTTGCGCTCTCTTTCACTGCTTTCTTCTAATGGCAGTCTGCTGCTGAGCCCGGGGGGACTTTTGGAGCTAGACTTTAGCTTGAACACGCCTTGGGGCGCCGCAAGTATTGAAACTGTAGCCGGTGCGCTGGTTCCCGAAAGCTATCAGCAAGGAAAACAGTTAGTTTGGAAGCTCAAACCCGGAGAAGTTAACTATTTGGAGGCGATATTCTGGATTCCCAGTCCCGTAGGAATTGGGGCGCTGATTATTGCCTTATTTGTAGCCGCGGGCATTGCTTTGAAATATCAAATATTGCCAGCACTGGGAATCGGCAAGAAACCGCAAAACATCGGTCAAGCCTAAAGAGGATATGTCCTAGAGGGGCGGGTGAACCAATATCTTCAATCAACTCTCAGAACTCCAATAAACCCGCCCCTCCCCGGATATTATGGTTAATTGACCGGATTTGAGCTTATCAAAAAAAACTGAAAATATCTGTCAAAAAACAGTTGACAAATTGTAAATAATTTGATAAACGTGAATTGAGAATTAGGAACAGAGAAAATGCGATCGCTAAATTTCTTCTTCATCTTTCTGATTTGCTTGGCTCTAGTATTATTCAGCATCGAAAATACAGAGCCAGTCGCGATTCAAGTTATCAAAGGCGTCCAAGTTAAAGCTCCCCTGTGCGTAGAACTAATTGTAGCGACTGGATTAGGGGCAACACTAGCGTGGCTGTTCAGTCTGTGGTCGAGAATGCAGCGAACCCTCGCCTCGCGCCAACAATTCCGCCAAGTTCGCGAAAAAGAGCAGCGGATTCAGGAATTAGAACAAAATCTTGAACGCTATAAAGCCGAAGTAGAAGGCAAACAACCTTTGTTAGAAAGTGCTGAACCGATAAGTTTAGAAATAGCAGCCATTGAGGGCACAACTGCTGAAATGACCGCCAATTAACTTGATATGCTCTCTCGTTTTCCGAGAGGCAAAATCTAAAATCTAAAATATAAAATATAAAATCGAATGGCCGTTTCCCGAGACCAAGATGGCTTAGAAACGATTTCAGAGGGGATCGCAATTTTAATTGACCTAGCCGAACGGGGAGAAATTGATCCTTGGGACGTTAAGGTAATTGAAGTGTTCGATCGATGTTTGAGCCAACTCACCAACGCCTGCGATGCCGATCAGAGTTCGGATTTCTCCGATTTGTCCCACTCCGGCCAAGCGTTTTTGTACGCTTCAATGCTGGTTTTGCTCAAAGCAGAAAGTATTGTCCTCTGTGAACCCCCGCCAAATCCCGAATTGGACGAAGCCGCCCTCGAAGACGCAGAACACTCAGGAGGGCGACATTTGCCGCAGCATCTGGAGCGACAATTGCGCCGTCGCGGTGTAGCTCAACTGCCGCAAAAACGCCCGGTGACTCTCCCAGAACTGATCGAGCAGTTGCAGCTAATGAAAGCCGCAATGGAGCAGACAGTTGTCCCCCGCCGCCGCCCTACCTCCAAAATGCGATCGCAAGCGGCTCAGGCTATCTTTGAGCTAGCTCACCAAGAAAATCTCGTAGAAACTGCTAGTGAACTCGAACGGTTTCTGGCTCAGCGG
>JARCMA010000618.1 GCA_030248405.1 Microcoleus sp. MP8IB2.171 | reverse complement strand
CTGGTTTAAGGAAATCGTTTTTAATTGCTAAAATCAGCAGTTCATAGGATTCGTGTATCTATTTTTAGAATCCTCTTAATAAGCATTCAACACTTCTGGTTTTTGAGATATTGCTGCAAAAACCAGTATCTGATTTTTTGCATCTCTCAGCTTACACGCTGTCACTGGTTGAAACAATTCCGATCGTTTCTCTGCAACCCATCCCAGTTGCGATGAGTGAAGTGTAATTGAGGAAAGTGCGATCGCCCTTTCCATCCCCTCTCAGAAAAAGTGCGATCGCGCTCTTGACAGATTAGCAACAACTCCCGACTAATTCTGAGAATCTTCCTCAAAAGTCTCCTCAAATCCCGCTAGAAAATCATCCAAAGCTTCAGAGGCGATCGCCAAATTAATATTATCAGCATCTTCCCATCCCCACGTATTCACCCCAACCACTTGACCTGCCATATTAATCAGCGGCCCGCCGGAATTGCCCGGATTAATCGCCGCATCAGTTTGCAACACCTTCACCTCACCCACATCATCTTCGTCGTCATCGCCTTCTTCATATTCCTCGGGTTCGCGAATTGCACTCACAATACCTTGAGTTACAGTTGAAGCAAACTGCCCTAAAGGATTGCCCACAGCAATTACTCTATCTCCCACTTTCACATCAAAAGACAACTCTAGGGGAGGATATTCTTGCGGAGAATCCACTTGTTCCCCTGTGTTCGGGTCGAAGGTTAAATCGCTAATTAAGAGTAATGCTAAATCTTCTTCGGCATTACCAGTAAACACCACCTCGGCCAATCTCAATTTTCCGTCGTTAGTTTCGACTAAAACCTGTTCGACTTCATCTTCTTCATAGAAGTAATCTTGATCGGCAATATCTTCTACAACGTGATAATTCGTGACAATTATGTCCGGCGATACAAAGAACCCGCTTCCTGAAGAAATCTCTTCTTCTGTATCCCAATCCATCACGTAAATTGACACTAAGGACGGCAAGACTTGCTCGACTACATCCGAAAAATTTCCTGCTTGAGTTTTGAACTCTTTCAATTGCTTCTGCAAAGCTTGTTGGTCGGCCTGCATTTTGCTATACAGTTGCTGAACCTTTTTCAATTCCAGCTTTAATTGAAGTTCTCTAGCGCTCATATTTGACCTTTACCTGAAATAAATTGCTGATTAATTTTGGATGTTTGATTGTAGATTGTGGATGGGTAGGTTAAGAATTATAGGACTTACGAAAAAAAACCGGTTTTTACCATAAATCTTGGGCTATACAGCGAGACTTACATCAGAAACCGGGTTGCTTAACACCCGTGCGGAGCGTCCTAAATTAGTCAGATATTTTTGAAATCTATCGCGCAAGTCCTACCTAAAATCCCATCAAAAATCTACAATCAGACTGCTACTCTACCTGTTTTGCCAAAGCAAACCGCCTGTTATTTTTATTTTACAAAAGGCGATATATCGCGTCTAAAAGCATTGACAAAGAGATGCGGATCGGGTTTAGGAACCACGTTGAACTTGGACAAATATTTCCTCTAAAATTTCACTAGCTCCCTGTTGGCGCAGGCGGTGAGCGAGGTCAATTCCCAGCATTTCAGCAGTCTCGGCGGCGCCGGAAACGGTATCTTTGACGAATCGCTTGCCGTCGAGACTCGATACCATTCCGGTTAAGGTTAATTGACCGTTTTCTATTTTGGTATTGACGCCGATTGGTACTTGACAGCCGCCTTCTAATTCCCGCAGAAATGCGCGTTCAGCATAACATCTTTGGGCGGTTTCCGAGTGTTCGAGAGCTTTGATCACTGCCATGATTTCTGTGTCCCCGGCGCGGCATTCGATGCCCAAAGCACCTTGTCCGACGGCGTGCAGGGAGATTTCGGGAGCGATAACTTGGTGGATGCGATCGCCCATTCCCAATCTTTCCAATCCTGCAACTGCTAGAATAATGGCGTCGTAACCGCCATCATCTAATTTAGCGAGTCGAGTATTGAGATTGCCGCGAATATCTTTGAATTCAAAATGAGGGAAATGGTGCCGCAGTTGAGCCAGTCGGCGCAGCGAAGAAGTGCCGATGACTGCACCTTCTGGGAGGGTGTCGAGTTGCTTGTCTTTATGCTTGGAGTGTACAACCAGCGCGTCAGCGGGATTTTCCCGTTCGGTGACGCATCCTAAGATTAAACCTTCGGGTAAATTGGTAGGCAAATCTTTGAGGGAATGAACGGCAAAGTCCGTTTCATTGTTGATCATTCCCGTTTCTAATTCTTTGGTGAAAAGTCCTTTGTCGCCAATTTTAGCGAGGGCGACATCAAGAATTATGTCCCCTTGGGTGGACATGGTGTGGACTTCAAAAGTGTGTTCCGGGAAGTGTTTCTGTAGCTCTGCTTGCACCCAGTGGGTTTGGACGAGGGCGAGTTGGCTTTTGCGGGAACCGATGCGGACGGTTCGGGAGGGGGCAGATGTGGTTGGGGACATAAGATCGATCGCAGGATAGCTTGAAATGAGCCAGTATATTCACCTGATCTAGCGTACCGCAGGTGGGGACTTTAATTGCTGGTTGGGACAATTCGGGGGATAAAACTGGGGCGATCGACCTGGAGAGCGCAAGGCAGCCGACGGTGTATGATTTGCCTAGGGTCGATCGGGCTGAAGCTGGTTTAGCTGAAGAGTTTGCTCCCAGGTTACAGGATTTGAGGAGAGAAATGTGGGAATGAGGGGGAAAGGACCATCTAACTTCTCAAGCCACCGAATAGCTTACCATAAAAAGTGAATTTGTCAAATTACTAAAATCCTAAAAATATGAAAAGTGCTCTTGACGTTGCTCGTTACTTTTTATGTCGTGTCGATAGAGAAGCAGGCGATACTATTTCTCCTCTCAAACTGCAAAAACTCGTTTATTACGCACAAGCTTGGAGTTTAGTCTTTAGAGGCCAGCAGCTATTTTTTCAAGATATTGAAGCTTGGGTTTCCGGCCCCATTGTCCGCCATGTTTGGGATGAGTACAAAGCTTACAAATATACCGATATTCCCGCTCCTGATAATTTTGAGGGAGAATTTGAAGAAGATGAGATTGAGGTACTCGAAGAAGTTTGGAATGCTTATGGAGAATTAAGTGCTAAACATTTGGCAGAATTGACACAATCTGAGACACCTTGGCTCAACGCCCGCCAGGGATTAGAACCTGCGGAAACATCAACTAAAATCATTTCTCCCGATGATATGAAATCCTGCTATGCACCTTTGGTGGAGGCGTAAGTGCAGCTTGGTTTACAACATGGCATCGAACTTTTAGCCCTCAGCTACGGCAATTAATAACTGAACTTCAATTCCTAAAGTCCGAGCACTGCGAGCAAGAGCCTCATCGCCAGTCACCAAAAGCAACCGATTAGAACTTGCTACTGCTAAATGCAGTGCATCTAAGGTACGCAGCGGTACTTCAAAGCGGCTAATCCAATCGCGAGCTAAGTTATAATGAATTGGCTCTAAGGGGATGCGAGTATAAAAATCTTCATCCAAGTCAGTTTGAAAATCGAGCGCTATTTGTCTTGCCTCTTCTGGAGAAATTTCTCTCATTCGCAATTTGCGGGCAACTGCTGAAAACAGTTCAACCTCAACTAATTGACTTAGTGCAGGTCTGTCTTCAATCCTCAGTAATTCATCCACAGCATCGCTGAGAGCTTCTGGTAAATAGAAGGGGACAATAACGCTGGTATCTATATAAATCAATACCGTGCTTCCTCCCTTAGCCTAATGACTGTTGCACTCAGGGGTTCGCCCTTGACATTAATGGAGTTTCGGAATGCTTTACGCCTAGCCAACCGCTGTTCCTTGGATAGGGGCGGGACTACGCGAGCTACTACTTTGCCCTCCTGTACAATTGTCACTTCTTCTCCTTTTGCCACCTTTTCCAAGATAGCTTGCAGATTCTGCTTGGCTTCTTCAACGCTAATCGCAGGCATCTTATTAGTTTTTTTAGGTACAGTTTAATTGTACATCAACGAAAATCGAAAATCGAAAATCGAAAATCGAAAATGGTATTAACGCGACCCTGCTTGAAGTGCAGAATTTGCTATCCGAACAACTTCTGACTGCCGTCCATTTTTGATACTTACTCGGTAAAGTACACCCAGCCTTTGCCACTCCACATAAGAAATGCAGTAATTACCGCAAGTCTGGAAATAAGTTCCCCTCATTCCGCCCGCTAATTCAATGCTTCTATAAGTATCCCTCGGCAATTGTGACGGAGGCGAAAACGGTTCATTTTTTTTAGCTTCGATTGTGCCGAAAGTACAGGCTCCCGCGCGGCATCCTTTGCCGAAATACATTTCAACAATGTAACCGTGGGAGCCAGCTTTGATATCAAAATCAAGTTGCTGAATGTCAGATAAAGGAAGTATGCTCGGCAGAAAAACAGGTACTCGTGTTTTGCCTTTGATTTGCTGAACAATGTTACTTACAGGAAAACGAGTATTAGCTTGATTTGTACCTAAATTGTTGGGGATTGGGGGAAAGTTTTGGACAAAATTTCTCCACTGTACAACTCTATTTTTATCAACGTTCAGAGTAGGAATTGAATATTTTTCTACAGCAACAGATGGACGGCCGTTTTTCTGGTTAAAGTTGCGGCGAATGACTGTAATTTTTGGTTTACCTAACCCATAAGTTGCGGCTGTGGAACGGGCGAGATTGCAGCTAATTTTGAAGCTTCCCATGTCAATGTTGCCATTTTCGGCTTCGTAAGACCAATTGTAACCTGCTGAAGTGCGATCGCGATCGCACAAAAAACGCGAAATCTCAAACATCTTGGCAATATGAACATCGTACAACCGCAAGTTGGAGCTGCCGGCAGATTGTGTAGTATTGCGATCGGGTACAATAAATTGTGCGGATTGCCAGCTATCTTTAGAAGTATAATTAAACCAGCGAATTTCTGTGATTTGCGTTTCTGTCCTTGCTAACGCTGAGTTTGGTGTCAAAAGTGCGTTAGCGAAGCCCTCGAAGAGGATCGTAAAAGCAGTCACTACACCAGCAAAAATCGCCGCAAATAGCCATCTTCCCCTCATCCTGATTTCCCCCTAAGTAGGTAAGCGCAAAAAAACCATAGCATCTTGTAAGAGGCGAGTGCGAGTTAAGATATATCATACAATAACGGTAAGGTACGCACGGAGTACCCTACAGATAGAAGTTGTGCGTCCCCGACTACAAAACTTAACGCTTCCGAGCTTGAATAGCAGAATTTGCTATT
>JARCMA010000086.1 GCA_030248405.1 Microcoleus sp. MP8IB2.171 | reverse complement strand
TGCTTATACTGACCCAGTGCAAATAGTCGATCGCGCTGAGAATGGCGAGATTAAAATGGTGCGTTACGAGTATCCGAAACAGCAAGATTATCTGATTCGGGATGTAGTGCCACTACTAGAAACAGCGGGGGTGCAGTTGGTATTTTACGGACATTCGCACTTGTGGAATCGGTTTGTAAGTTCCAGCGGAATGCACTTTTTGGAAACTTCTAATGTGGGCAACAGTTACGGTGCTTTTGTGGGGGAAAAGCGCCGATTTGTGCCGCCGGGATATCGGGAAGATTACAGCGCTATTGGAGATCCGAACGGATTGGAACCTGTGGTGCCGACTGTTGCGCCTTTGTTGGGAGAAGACGGGCTGCCGCTGCCGTATATTGCTAGCAACGATATTACGGCTTTTACTATTTTTGATACGGGGGATGGTACGGTTAGCAGCTACTATTTTGATACGCGGAAACCCGAGTCGGAAGTGGTGAAGTTTGATGAGTTTAAGTGCGACGGGTAAGGGCACGGCCTTTCCGTGTCCCTACAGATATCTCAGTCAACTGAGATGTTGCACTATTCTCAATTACCTGTTTAGCAACGGGCAAGATGCCCGTTCCACAAAACTCAATTTTATTGTGGAACAGGCATCTTGCCTGTTCTTAACAATGGTGCAAGATGCCCGTTCCACAAAACTCAATTTTATTGTGGAACAGGCATCTTGCCTGTTCTTAACAATGGTGCAAGATGTAAGATTAAACCTTTTCTTTCGCAGGCGGAACCAAACCAGTTTTATTCAAACCGGCATCAATCTGCCTGAGCAATTTAAAATCGTCTTCGGGTAAGGAATTAACAGGTGAGTGTTTTTCCAGAAATGAGAATGCTTGCCGAAATTCACGCGGCCAGGAGTCAATCGCACTATCGAAGTGACAAGGTACAATCCTTTGAAAGTCCCAACTCGCCACTTTATCCACCCAATCAAGAGTTTCCCTCGGGGCGCGGTTGAGAATCAAAGTCTGCAAAATCGGCGCGACAAACAACCGCCCTCCTCCCCGCAAAGCCTCAAACGATCGCACCCAATCTGTTTTCCACTTGAACGGATACAACCCAAAATAAGCTCTCCGAGAGCGTTCTGGCGCTGTGAGGGCGCTGGCCAACACCCCCGACCACGGCGGTACTTCCAGCACGCGGGGGCGAAAATACATGGCAAATAAGGCGATTCTCTGCCATCCTTTGCGCCGATTTTCGTGGGTATCTGCCACCACGTCCGAGGCGCAGTCTTTGGCGTGAAATAGCAGCGGGTACGAGTCGAATTGGACGATCGCGGGCGGGTTTTCGGGAATGGAAACCACGCAATCTGTTAACATCAGTGTGCGCGATCGCCTGTGAAATAAGGCAACTTCGGCAAATTTGCCCAAACCAAGGTCGATCGGGCCGAGAATTGCCCAGTCAAATTGATCGGCTAACGGCGTGTTGCTGCTGTCAAAGGGCAGTACAGACGTGCGTTTCGCCGGCAAACCCAGCCAACTCAGTGGCAAATTCACGGGGAAACTCCACTGCTGCGGGGCGACAAACACCTGCGCTTCGGGAAAACTCCTCGCAAAGGGGCCGACAAAAACTTTGTGCTCGATGCCGGAAACCGTTGTCAGCAAAATATACTTAACTTCGCCGTGCTCTGCTACTAACTCTTTTACCAAGCGGATGCACTCAGGAGTCGGTGCAACGGGGGCGTAGACGAGAAGGCCTTCGGGTTCTAGTTTAATTACTGTCATCCGAATCGGCACGACTACGTAGAAAATGCCTTGTAGCTGGTCAAAAGTCCAGATTGTGTCCTTGACTATTTCCTTGCGGATGGTGCGCCGCTTGCTGTAGGGATAGAGGGGGACAACTGGCCAAAAAGCCCATGAATAGTCCCGATTGTCAATCTGTGCTGATGTTGGTGTGCCTTCGCCCTCTGCCACTGGTGCGACTCCTTGCCGATTTTTTTGTACGTGCGTGCGATCGAACTTTTGTTATCTTATTTCAATCTTGTGACGCGGATTCGATGAGTTGAAAAGGGGCTGAGTGCGATCTATTAAGTTGTACTGCATTTAATTTTCACAATCCTGTTTCTTGAAACTCTTGTGGGGTGGGCTTTGAGCATCGCCCCAAAAAAATAAATTAAGCAAGAATTACGTATGAGGGCGAAAAACCCGGTTTCTACGAGTTTTGGGTTTATTAACGAGAAATATGGGAAGAAACCGGGTTTTTGAGGTCAAAGTGCGATCGAGAACTATTAAACCAACTGTTCAGGATCGATACCTAATTCCCGCAACCGCGCCGCCAGTCTTTCCTCTCGCTGTTGAGATGCTAGAACTTGCTGTTGAGATTCTATCAGTTGCTGTTGAGATTCTATCAGTTGCCGTTCCGCCGCCGTCGCCCTTTCACCCGGACTCAAAATCAACCTTCCTTCCGCCGTAAACCACCGCAGCCACAAACGATTCATACTCTTATAACTGCCTTGCCACCAACCTAAACTCAACTGCAACTCAGGAATAAATAACCGTCCATCCATTAATTCTGCCGGTTCATAGTGGCCACCTACAAGATGAAAAGCTCGCAATTCATCCGTATAGCGACTGAACACAAAATAGTAAGGAATCCGCAAAATTTGTTCATAAACTTGCCACTTAGTCGGCGGTTCCCCAGCTTGCTGAACAGTCCGCCCTAAATCTTCATCTTCAGTTCCCGGCGATAGCAATTCCACCACCACAAACGGATTTACCCGTTCTTGCCAAACTACATAACTCAACCGCATATCGCGCCCTTGATAAAGCCTTGGCACACCCACTGCCGCAAACCAATCCGGGCGTTTGTGCCAGCGCGGTTGTGTTGCATCGTAATACAAATTTAGGTCGCTGGCTGTAAAGACTTGTTCCGCATCCCATCCCGGCGGCAAAAACGTGAATTCCAAGAGTTGCGGCTGGTCTAAATGAAATGTATCAGGCAAACCGGGCTCCTTTGGGTCTTCGCTAGGTAAATCATACATTGTTGGCAAACTCTGCCGCGGGTCGAGAGGCGGTTCAGCTTGAGCAGGCGGGTAAGTCGGGAATGTCATAATGAATTCTGAGGTTGCTTATCCTGATATGATTATAGCCTTGTGAGAATGTCTGGCATTGCTCAGTAGGTAGTTTTAAATAAACATGAGATGGGGAGGGCAGGTTTTGCACTTTTTCACTCGCTTGTATCAGAGATTGTTAGCTAAACCCGCCCCTACAAGATACTATGTTTTTTGGTACTTACCTACTTAAATAATTCCCGTCAACTCAATCTTAAATCTCAAATCAAAACTCCTAAATCGATATGACTCAAAACTACCGCATCACTCTTTTACCAGGAGACGGCATCGGCCCTGAAATTATCGCTGTGGCGGTAGATGTCCTGAAACTTGTCGGTCAACAATTGGACATCGGCTTTGAATTTCAAACAGCTTTAATGGGCGGCGCGGCTATTGATGCCACAGGCAATCCGCTGCCCGAAGAAACACTGGAAAAATGCCGCAATAGCGATGCAGTATTGTTAGCAGCCATCGGCGGTTACAAGTGGGATAATTTGCCCCGCGAACAGCGCCCGGAAACGGGATTATTAGGACTGCGCGCCGGATTGGGTTTGTTCGCAAATTTGCGTCCTGCGACTATTTTACCCCAATTAGTTGATGCTTCTAGTTTGAAACGGGAAGTTGTCGAAGGCGTGGATATTATGGTAATCCGCGAACTCACCGGCGGGATTTATTTCGGCAAACCGAAAGGTATTTTTGAGACGGAAACGGGCGAAAAACGCGGTGTCAACACGATGGCTTACACCGACTCTGAAATTGACAGAATTGGGCGCGTGGCTTTTGAGACGGCTAGGAAGCGCGGGAAAAGGCTGTGTTCCGTTGATAAGGCGAATGTTTTGGACGTTTCGCAACTGTGGCGCGATCGCATAATTGCCCTTTCTTCAGAATACCCTGATGTGGAACTTTCTCACCTCTACGTTGACAACGCGGCCATGCAGTTAATTCGCTGGCCGAAACAGTTCGATACAATTGTCACCGGCAATTTATTCGGCGACATTCTTTCCGATGCTGCGGCGATGCTAACTGGTAGTATTGGAATGCTGCCTTCTGCTAGTTTGGGAGCAACTGGGCCGGGAGTTTTTGAACCAGTGCACGGTTCCGCACCAGACATCGCCGGACAAGATAAAGCTAATCCCATCGCCCAAGTTTTGAGTGCGGCAATGATGCTACGTTACGCCTTAAATCAGCCGGAAGCTGCTAATAAAATTGAGCAAGCAGTTGTCGAAGTTTTGGATCGGGGTTATCGCACTGGTGATATCATGTCGGAAGGCATGAAACTCGTCGGCTGTCGGGCGATGGGCGATGCTTTAATTGAAGTTTTGCAAGGTTGATCTATTTATTTTGTAGATACTGTCTTAACCTGTCAAGGGGTAGCATTCAAATAATTTTGCTCGAAAGGCTTTTGGGATTTTAAAATCCCAAAAGCCAAATGCAGCAACTTCCGATATCATTGCATCAGGTGGTTGTCCATACATCATAACTGCGGGTCTTGTACCATGAAGTAGTTCGTAGAAATTAACACATTTCTCTCTATGTAAAATCTCTATTTAAAATCTCTATTTAAAAACATCTTTCGTCTTTGGTAGCACCAAAGTGGCGGTTAAATAAACTGCTGCGTGGATGCCTAAAATTCGCCAATAATTCAAAGCTAAGGATCGTGAATTAAATAATTTGCATAAGCCTGTGGGATGGGCGTCTCGCCCGTCTATAAGGGACGGGCTTTCTGGCCCATCCCACAAGAAAATCACGCATTGCAGGTTATTTAATTCTCATTCCTAAGTTTTGCCAAGTCGGTTCGTAGACTGCACTCTTCTCGAATAACTGCGGTAAGATTGTGCGATCGGGCAATCTTACCGCACTTCCCTCAACCGTTCACATAATAATCCCGCGTTCCCTTCGCATTCATCGCTTCTCCGAGTCGATTTAACCCGTACACATAAGCAGCAGTTCTCATGGAAACTGACAATTCCTGAGATTTTTTCCAAATTGCCTCAGTTTCTTCGACCATTTTATGCTTCAACCGCTGGTTGACTTCCTCCAGCGTCCAATAAAGTCCGCTGCGATTTTGCACCCACTCAAAATAACTAACCGTTACGCCTCCGGCATTAACTAAAATATCAGGAATTACGTGAATTCCCCTCGCTTCTAAAATTAAATCAGCAGCAGAATCAATCGGCCCGTTAGCTACTTCAAAAATAAACTTAGCCTTAACATCATTAACATTCGCTTCAGTGATTTGATTCTCCAAAGCTGCTGGAACTAGCACGTCTACATCTAATTCTAAAAGCTGTTCATTTGTCAAAATTTCGTGTTCGATAATATTGCAAACTGAACCTTCGCAGTAAAGAGCTTTGATACCTTTGTTAGAGTTTTTAAAGCCTCGAATACTGGGGATATCCAGCCCTTGTTTAGCATAAATTCCCCCTTGGGAATCGCTGACCGCAACAACTTGGTAACCTGCTTTCCAGAGCAGTTCAGCTATTTCTGCACCGGCATTACCAAAACCTTGTACTGCTACAGTTGTATCTTGAGGATTTAGCTCAAATTTGGGTAAAATAGTTTGTACTACAAAAAAAGCACCCATTGCTGTTGCCGTATCTCTTCCCAAACTGCCACCAATTGTCACTGGTTTTCCAGTCACAACCGCTGGAGAAAGCTGCCGCTTAATAATATTGTATTGATCCATCATCCAACCCATAATCATGGGATTGGTGTAGACATCGGGCGCGGGAATATCGACATCCGGGCCGATGAAATCTGCGATCGCATCAACATAGCCCCGGCTCAACCGTTCCAATTCCAGTTTGGACAATTCCTTGGGATTGAGAGTAATCCCGCCCTTGGCTCCTCCAAAAGGCAAGTTCAAAACTGCACATTTAAAGGTCATCCAAAATGCTAAGGATTGCACTTCATCAAGGGATACTTCCGGATGATAGCGCACTCCTCCTTTAGACGGGCCTCTGGTATTGTCGTAGCGCACCCGATAACCTTGGAAAATTCGCAGGGAACCGTCATCCATCCGCACGGGAATCGATACTATTAAACTGGATTTGGGATATTTTAGCCGTTCGATCGTATCCTCGGAAAGGGACACATATTTTAAGGCTCGTTCTAATCGGCGACTGGCATCGGCAAATAATGAATCAGACATAAGAAGTTAGTTGACTGTTGACTGTTGTTAGTTGACTGTTGTCAGAGAGAAGAAGGCTTCGAGTGCTTAAGCTAATTTAATCACAATCCTGGTTGAATTCTGTCAACTGTCAACGGTCAACTGTCCACAAACTACCTTGTGTCGATCGACAATATCGCACTCCCAAGCAGAGATTAAGCAAATACACTTAAAATAGAGGGATATATTTAAGCTCAAGGAGTAATTTGAGTTCGATCGCTCAAATCACAGCCAGCCATCAGGGGAATTAAATTCTGAAATAGATCGAGGCTTTAGCTGACGTTAGAAACTGAATTATTATTATTATGGTTGGACTCCTAGCCGCGCTCTCTGCGTCTGCGGCAGGGGGTATGAGAATTGCCCTGCCCCTGCTGTTAATTGGTTTGTTGCGGATTGACAAACTTTGGTCGGAAATACCTCTATTGTCGGGGGTTCACCCCCAAGTGGCTATCACCATCTTGGTGAGTTGGTCGTTGTTAGAGTTATTTGCTTCTAAAACTTTTGTGGGACAGCGGGTGCTGCAAATTGTGCAAATTATTTTCAGTCCCATTGTAGGAGCAATTATGGGAATTGCGATCGCTCAGGTAAGTTCGATCGAGGAAATTATTGCTCACCCTTGGATGCTGTGGATAATTGGTATTGTCGGAGGTTTGTTGGCTTTAGTGCTGCAACTGGTACAAGCAGGATGGCTTTATCGGCTGCGGGGTTTGCCGATTTGGGTGATTTTCCTCCAAGATGTTCTGTGCATTTCGTTGGTTTTGTTTGCCTTTGACGCGCCGCGGCAGGGAGGGTTAGTTGCTATGATCCTGCTGTGGCTGGCAATTCGCAGTTCTAAAGAGTGGTATCGCTGGTACAAAAGTCAGGGAATACCGGGCGATAGGGGAAATCCCCGCCGCCGCAAGCGCGATCCTGATTAATTATTGGTGATTAGTCATATTGTTTGCGGTTGTTTCGGAATGATTTAACTGCAGAGACCGCAGAGGGCGCTGAGTCTCCAGAAGAGAGTGATGAATAATTCCGATACCAACGGATTTGATATCATTAGTCATTTGTAATAATAGTCAACTGTCAACAGTCAACAGTCAACTGTCAACTGTCAACTGTCAATTTAAAGCAATCCGATCGAATGTAGCGGGCCCTGACCCGTCACTAACTCGATCACTAATGCTATAAAACCAATCATTGCTACACGACCGTTCCAGACTTCCGCCCCCGTCGTCAAACCCCACTCCCATTGCTCTTGAGGGTACATTTTGACTGTCTTGGAAGGGCGTATCACATCAGAGAATTTAACGCTGGGAGATTCGATCGACTCGATGACTAAATCGGCCAAGGCCTCAATAAACACCGGATGAGTATTCAGTGCCGGCACTCGGTAGAAATTTTCAATCCCCGACTCTTCTGCTAATTCTCGATACTCCATGTCAATTTCTTGCAGAGTCTCGATGTGCTCGGAAACAAAACTAATCGGAACTACCAACAAATCTTGGACTCCATTTTCTGCCAATTCAGTAATCGCGTCTTCGGTGTAAGGCTTGAGCCATTCCACCGGGCCAACCCGACTTTGATAAGCGAGAGTATGTTCGTTCGATCGATCCAAATGTTCCATAATCAGACGAGTGCAATCTTCAATCTCGCGCTGATAGGGGTCTCCAGCCTCTTCTACGTAGCTGAGGGGGACGCCGTGGGCGCTGAAAAAGATGTGAACTCGATCGGGATGAGGATTGTGGTCTAGTTGTTGGGCTATCAGTTCCGACATTGCCTGAATGTAGCCTGGCCGCTGATACCAAGAAGGAATAGCCGTATATTCGATATCGTTGAGGGCAGGATCTTTGCCCCACATTTCTTCTAGCTGCCGGAAGCTAGAACCGCTGGTGCTGATGGAAAATTGAGGATACAGCGGCAAGATTGTCAAATGTTCAATGCGATCGCGCTTAATTTTGGCGATCGCCTCTTCGGTAAAAGGATGCCAATAGCGCATCCCCACGTACACTCGAGCATCCTGTCCCTTGGACTGCAAGAGTTCTTGCAACGCTAGGGCTTGTTCCTCCGTAATCCGCCGCAAAGGAGAGCCGCCCCCGATTTGGCGGTAGTTTTCCTGAGATTTCTGAAAACGCAGAGTCGAAATCAACCAGGCGAGCGGTTTTTGCATCCACGGAAACGGAATGCGAATGATTTCCGGGTCAGCAAACAAGTTGAACAGGAAAGGACGGACATCCTCGATTTGATCTGGCCCGCCCAAGTTTAATAGCAATACTCCCACACGGCCCATAGCAGTTACAGCTCTCCCATCGTCTCAGTTCTGTTACTTATTTTAACAATATAGCCTCTTGACATCCACCCCGACCGTCGCGGACGGGGATTCCCAAACCTCGCGATTTGAATTTCTGCTTCTTCGCAACTGCCTCCACCCTCAAAGAGATTTGGTC
>JARCMA010000617.1 GCA_030248405.1 Microcoleus sp. MP8IB2.171 | reverse complement strand
GATGTAGTCGGAGATAGAGTTTTTGCCGTTAGTTCTAAAACTGCCGAGGTGTATGTCTACGATACTGCAACGGGAACTGCGATCGCTCAGTTAAAACCAGGTATAGAGGTGGCCGGTGAGAGTGGCTGGGTGGATATCCCCTACGGATTAAGAGCTTTTCAGAGAACAAATGGTGAGTATCTGGTATTTGTAGAGGAAGATGCAAAAGCCAAGGTGATGATGTATCGACTCGGACAAAGAAAATGAACGATCGATCTGAGAAAATCTCAGTCTATAAAACACCCCAATTTCACCTCAACTGAAGCTTGCAAACTTTATTTTGTTTCCATACCAGAGCACTCGCAATACAATTCCACTGTCTTCTCAATCATTAGTTCTAAATCGAATACTGAGGAAGCATATGCCGCAGCTTGTTTACCCATCTGCAAGCGAAAATCCCGATCGACCAGCTTTTGGATTGCCTTTGATAAAGCCTCTGGATCGTCAAAGGGAACGATATAACCTGTTTTTCCTTCTTCAATCTGATCCAGAGCTCCTCCTGCTGGTGTCCGAATTGGAACTGTTCCACAGCACATTCCTTCCGCCACCACTAAAGCACACCCTTCTAAGCGACTTGGTAGAACCAGAATATCCGATGTCCAATACACTTCCCGCATATCATTCAGATAGCCCGCAAAAATAAAACAATCCGAATCATCTTCGCTAACAAAGGCATATTCCTTAATCTCCTTTTCTAGATCCCCAGAACCCGCAAATAAACACTTTAAAGCCATTTCAGGAGCTGCCTTTCTGATTAGCCTAACTGCGTCTATCAAAACATCGTGTCCCTTAACCCAATTAAGTCTTCCTACCAGAGTACATACCAAATCTGTTTCTGCAAACCCAAACTTCTCCCGTGCTTTTTGTCGCTCTTCCGAACTAGGAAGACGAAAATATTTTGTATCAGTGCCAGCTAATATCTTGCGAACCTTGTTTTTATGAAACCCTACATCTTGGACCAAAAATCTTTCAATCTCTGAAGAGTATGCAATAAAGACTTTTGGGGCGAACGCTCTCAAATATATCTGGTATTTTCTTAGTTTGAGTCGCAATACATCTTTCATTGAGCTTGAATCGTCACCTTGGATTAATAAATGAAAGGTAGCAACACACTCTAGCCCCGTGAAAAAATTGAGGATACGCGCCAGAAACAACATCGAGTATCCATGTGCGTGAAACAGGGAAATTTCGTATTTATTTACTATCTCCTGAATCCGACGAATATTAGCCCAAGTCGGAAGAAAAGGTTTCAGATCCTCAAATACGATCCAGTCTGCTGATAAGTCTTTGAGCGCTTGAAAACTTTTTTCAGAACCTGCATTATAATTCACTGGTCCCGTAATCAGGACGACCCTCCACCCCATCGCTTTAAAACCACGCATCAGAGTTTCACAATGAGAGGCAACTCCGTCATTACAATCGACACGCTTTAAAAGAAATCCTACTGTTTTTTGTTTGTCCATTTTATATCTTTCACCTCACAAACTGTTATTTAATACAGACTTTTTTTACTAACGACTGATGCTATTAGCAAAAGTGTGACTAGCAAAATTGTTACAATTATTTCTCATTAAATCTTACTACACTCAAGCAGCAACGACAACTTTTTTTTACAAGATATAACTTATACCCTAACAACCTAATTATGTTATGTTGTTAGCCATGAAACTCAAAAATTCCTGCTCATTTGAATCCGGCAATCCGTTGATGCTGGTAGTGCTTATTAGCGGCCATGCCCATACCCAAAAATCCCCAAAAAACCATGCCAGAGATACCAACGATCACATTTGAACCAGCTAGCATCGGCACGAAGCCAAAAACAATAGCACGAGTAGCACTGGCAAACGGATCGGACTTAGGCTTAGAGCCTTGGAACAGGCTATAAAAACTTAGGAGTAGCCCACCTATATAAGGAATGGCTCCCATCCAGCCCAAGGTCAGAAGTAGTTCGATAATTCCACTATCGATCGGCTGAAGAGTTCCATTTCCCTTACCAATCACCTCACTCAGTGCCAGATTTAATGTTCTGCCGTAGAGGTTTGCTCTATCCTTTGCACTCTGATCGTCTTTAACGTTAGACAAACTGGTTACACGAGACTGAATGACTTGGGAAAACGGCTCGACGGTGGATAATGGTACAATACATAGGGCGAGCATCAGGATAAAAGCAATTAAACGAATCTGAAAACCCCCTTTTAGAGAACCGATTAGGGTAATTAAGGCTATTATAAATCCTCCCCAAGCTGTGCGTACCGATGTTAGCAGGAGAGACAAGATGCCAACTGCTAAACCAGGAATACGCAAAGTCCCTTGACCAATCAATAGCAAGATAATCCCCGCTAGCATCACTACCGAAAACTGTAAGGGCGCATTCATGGTACTCCACACTCGAATTCCAAGGGGTTCTGGTTTTCCCATGCTGGTATATAGTTTGGTCTGTATCAGCCAGAAACGATCCCACTCAGGTGCAACTAAGTATTGATAGACGCCATAGGATGCTGTCACTAACACACCCCAGAGAAAAGTGCGCTGAATGTTTTCGCGATAGCTGGGATAATCTCGCCAGTTCACCAATAAGTGGAAACCAAACAAAATGGGGCTTACCCAAGTCATCAGAGAGACGATCGCCGGAACAGGTAAGCCATTAATCAGACCAATCAGAAAACCATAGAACACACCCATAGCAGATAGGATAAAAGGTAAGCCACCTTGTTCATATGCTTTGGGAAGGTTGCGGTAGAAAGTGACAATGGTCACCATTGCCACCAGTGGGGGGGCTAACAACATGGGACTGGGATCGGTAAAACCGCTCCGAAGATCCGACACACGGCGAATAAAAGGTGTGAGGAAAAACACCCACCAAGTGAAACCTACATAGAGGATGGGATACCTCAAATATAGGAAAAGACCGACGGCAAGAGAACCCGCCGGAAATATAATGTTTAGAACCTTACCAAGACCTGCTAAAAGGCATAGGGTAGTAATCAGTAATAGTCCGAGGATTGCCATCCAAGCTGCCTGCGGTTGTAATGTCAGAGAGAAGCTTTGTTTTCGAGAGTTATTCGGAATTCCCTGTATTTGACTCATTACTCAGTAGGTTTTAGGTTGAAGGCGACTGCTATAACACCTTTATTTGGACTGTTGCCATGTCTCCCAAGCCTGCCAATGCCCGCGTAGAGATGCGAATAATTTCTCTCCTGCTAAGCTTCCTTCTTTCGGTAGGAATCGGAACCATTGTACGAAACCAGGAGAATCTCGCGTTCCGACCAAGATTGCCCAGATCAGGAATACAGTACGTTGTTTAGGTGGGAAGTGTTCTAGCAAAACTAAAGTTTGATTGTGGACGGCATTAGCCCAGGCTATCTCATTAAACTGGTCGCGTAGATCTTCATCGAAGCGATCGGCAGGATAGTGGGCAACAGCAACCGCTGGATCGAAGATCAGTTTCCAGCCAGCGCGTTTTAAGGCAAGGGTAAAAGCGAGTTCAAAGTGAACCTGAGCACCCGTTCCTCGCATCCGTTCATCAAACTGGAGGGATGCGATCGCGCTGTGGCGAAATGCCATATTCACACCCTTGAGGACATCTACCTCTTGGGGGCTGCCAACCGCCAGATGGTGACCCCCAATTACCCGCCCAAACCATTGTAACTGCCCTACCACCTGCCGTTCACCCATTTCCTTGAGTTGATTGTTAGCTTTGTACTGCCAATCTCGTCCACCTACACCACCAATCCGATCGTCCGACACCATCCAAGTCTCAATTCGTTCTAACCAATCAGGATAAGGGGCGGCATCGTCATCGGTAAAGGCGATGACATCGCCCTTTGCCATCTTCAAACCCAGATTCATTGCTGCCACTACACCGGGAACTTGCACTATCGCAGTTCGCAGCAGCATAACATCCTGGTGAAAGGACTCTAAGGCAGCCCGGGTTTCGGCATCCGCATCGCGGACAACGACCACGACTTCATCAGCAGTCCGACTTTGCTGCGTCAGGGCTGACAGACAGCGCAATAAATCCTGGGGACGGCGGTAAGTTGGAATAACAACGGTGATTTTCATAGACCAAGGGGTATGGCATCGCTACAGATATTTGGCTGAGAACTTGAGACGATCGAATTTCTTGGCGAGTTCAAACTATTTTTAACATTGCGCTTGGCTGTTCTAAAGCGTGCTGCCGCTCGATCGATTCAAACAAATCGACATAACTTTGTGCTTTACTCACCCAACTGTGGTGCACAGTCACGGCACTCGCAGCTAAACCCATTTTGGTTCGCAATTCAACATCTGCCGTAAGAGTTTGCAGGGCTTTTGCTAAGGCATTAACGTCATCCGAATCTGACAGCACAAACCCGCACTCTGGCGTCACAATTTCAGAACCTCCAGCGGAAACAGCCGTAATTACAGGTAAACCCGATGCCATTGCTTCCAGTAGAACCAAGGTACAGGCTTCGTATCGGGATGGAAACACAAATAAATCTACGGCTTGCATTAGCGCTGCAATATCGCGGCGGAATCCGAGGAAATGGACGCGATCTTGAATACCCAATTCGGCTGCCATTTTAGGATATGGACTTCGAGTAGTATCGCCTGCCACTACCAAATGGAGATCGGGTACTTTGGCTGCGGCGTACAAAACTGTATCGAGATTTTTTCGATTAAGGCGAATGTCTCCTACAAACAGTCCTAGGGTGACATTTTCGGGTAAGTTGAACGCTTGACGACTCGCAGAACCAGGAGAGAATTCTTGCAAATCAACACCATTCAAAATGACATGAATGCGATCGCGAGGCACGCCAATCTCGACTAACTCCTCACAAATTTTGTCAGAAACAGCGATCGCGAATTTAGCTTGGCGAAAGGCTTGTTTTTCCCACCGAGCATTGAGAACAGAGTACAGCCATTGATAAGCACCGTAAAGGTCTCGGCGCTGGCGTGAAATGTGATAGGGCGATCGCAACCAAGCACTGTGGACAAACTGGGATGTATTGACATCCGCAGGGAAAGGCGTCACCGCCCCATACACTTGCAAAACATCAAATTCGTGACGGTGTTGCTGTAGCCAAGCCGCACTTTGCCAAGCAAAGCTGATTTCTCGCAGCAGTTGTAGGGGCAAGCCTTCGACTGCAAAGAAAACCCATTTGACTTTGGGATGTTGCTGCAACTCTGGGTCAATTCGCCGTGACAATAGCGTCACGTCATGGCCGCGTCGGAGCGATTCCCAAACAATTTCATAATTTGCCCGTCCTTGCCCATCCCCTTTAACAACACTCGGTGTCACAATACATAGTTTCATATTTAATTCCCTATTGGCTTGCGAAAGATTTCTTCAGCATGGTCAGTAGTGCTTTCTCAGTAGTGGCTTCTCAGCTTGATAGCGTTCAACCTAACTAATCTAAGAGTGTAATCGATCGCGAATTTACAAACAATGCAAAACTTCACTTCATTTAGTACCTCTTTTATGAGATAAAGCTGCTTCGTACAAAGTCAGATTATCACGGGCAATCCCCTGCCAACTATACTTTTGTGCCGTAGCATAAGCATTACGGCGCAATTTTTCCAGGTAGGGGCGGTCTGTAATTAACCGCTCCAAAGCTTGCGCGATCGCCTCACTGTCGCGCGGTGGAACTAAAATACCATTATCTCCATCACGCACAACTTCCATCGGGCCTGGCGTTGTGGTGGTGACAGGGGCTAAACCGCAAGCTAGAGCATCCATAAGGGCGACGCTAAACCCTTCCGAAAGGGTAGGAAAGAGCTTGATGTGATGTCCGCGCAGGAGTTCGGGTAGCGTTTCATGTTTGTAGCGCGGCACAACTCGGATGCGATCGTGTACAGAAGGATCGAAATCTGCATAAACCTGCGCTTCCGGGCAGCCCGTCCCCACAAAACTCACCTCTACTTGGGGATAGCGGGCCATAATTTTATTTAATGCCGGAACACCATAATAAATCCCTTTACGAGGGATATAAGTTGCCACCAAGGCAATCCGAATGACTGAATCTTCTGCTTCGGGAGTTGGCTCAAAGGGGAGATTCAGAAAAGCCTCTGGAATCCCATTTTCAAACAAACTAGCCCGATCGACATCGACCCCCAATTTTTCAACTGCATAGTCTAAATCGCGACGATTGCAGAATAAGCTCAAGTCTGCATCCCGCAAAGAATTAGCCACTTCCCAGAGTCGGAAGCCTCCATGATAAAGCGGATATTCCTGCCCTAGTTTCCATGTTATGCCAGGAGCACCGGCATTGGGATCTAGATTGTGATGAATCGTGAGTAATATTTTCATAATCTTATAGCCAGTGATTCCTGTTAAACAGAGTTCTACTTCTCGCATACCAGAAGCACACGGGACTCAGGATGAGAAGGCATAGTATGAATACTGGAAAACCTTTTCCTAAGCGCAGTGAGGAAATTTTCAAGTGTATACCAAGAATGTCTAAGCGACCGAAATCTAATCATCTGTAAGTCTTCGAGCGGAACGAACTCTACTATCAGCCAGCGATTTGATAATAGCGCAAGACCCTGGACGATGTGGTCAAACTGAGGCGGTTTTTGTTCATATACAATATGATGAACTAACCCCAAGGCTAAAACCATTTCGCATTGAAAACGCTCAGTAGCAGCCATATATCGATAACTGGATAAACCGTAAGCTGGAGTAAGTTGCGTAAAGTCCATGACTAGGGGAAGAATCGGTAATTTTTTTTCATGAGCGTCATAATAAAGTTGAGTAATGCAATCTGGATTTTTATCAAAAGCTACTACTTGACTCCCTGAAAAAGCAGCCAGCTTAGAATACCATCCTGTACGACAGCCTATATCTAACACTGAAGAAGGCTTTAGCTCAGTGAGACATTTGTATACAGCCATTTGTTTTGCCGTCCAAGCATCTTGGATCACCAATGATAAGATAGAGCTTTCAGAGGGATTTAATGATTTTGTAGGGAAGGAATGTAATTTAATCCTTTTGACGTATTCCCTGGTTTCCTCTAACAATTTTAAGTAAGTTTTTTGTCTTATTTTTTCTAATAATTCTGATTGAGGTTGGGGCTTGCGGCTTTCTATAACTTCTGACTCAGGCTGGAGTTCGTGCGATTGCTTTGTAAAAATAGCTTGGATTGAACTCAATTTATTCCTGAGCCAATCAAGATACGGGGGACGCAATACTTGCATCAAGCCTAATTGTAGGCGTACTATTATTGGTGGATTAGGAAGTTGTACTGACCGTCCTGCCCGTCGGGTTAACAATAAAAGATTTGATATTGAAATACCTTCTTGATCAAACATAAGCAACCTTGCCACCTTATCTTTTCCCTGCGACATAAGAATAAGAGGGTAAAGGGAATATTGCAAAAACTCATTCCAAGACTCCCACCTAAAATAATGTACACGTTTATCAAAAGGCTTTATTGAACCTAAATCTATAAAAATAGGTTTGTATCCATCAAATAACACATTCCCTAGATGGGCATCTTCTAAAGCAAAGCCGTGTTTTGCTACTTCTATCCCAAACTCTAAAAGAGTAAGGACAGCATCCTTAACCATTGCGGGACACCATTCAATAGAATAAGAGGTAAAAGGTAATGTCCGGTGACTCACTACCATATCAAACCCGTCAATTTCTAAAGGTACGACTTCAGACTCGATCAAAAGTTCTTGCTCTATCAATTTTTGAATTAGACCATCCTTAAATAATTTTGTAATAAATACTGCTTCTTCAGTACCAATTCCACGATATAAGTTTCCCTTCCACCAAAAAAGCCTCAGCTTAGAATCAATAATGGAGTGAGGATGGAAAGTTATTTCACTAGATGCAATTTTATTCATGGGTACAATTTAGCTTGAGTGAATTGATTTTGATTAATCAAAAAGTTTTTGCTCTTTTTTGAGAAACTTTATTAAGAATACTTTACCTCACTTGGCCTGTTTCACTCTGCATTTGGTGGTATTTCCAGAGGTAACCACGCTGTTCTAGTAATTCTGGATACCCTCCCTGTTCAACAATACGACCTTGCTCAAGTACAACTACTTTATTGGCTCGGACAATTGTCGATAGACGGTGAGCGATCGCAATTACAGTACGACCTACTGCAAGCTTTTCTATAGACTCCTGAATCAATCGCTCTGATACAGAGTCTAAAGCACTGGTTGCTTCATCTAATATTAAAATTTCTGGATTGCGTAATAGGGCACGAGCGATCGCAATTCGTTGGCGTTGACCACCCGACAAGCGTACCCCTCGGTCTCCGAGTTGAGTCTCAAATCCTTCAGGCATCTCTTGGATAAATTCTAAAGCATTGGCTAATCGAGCTGCTTCTTGAATTTCCTGCTCTGTTGCGCCTTCTTTTCCATAAACAATATTGTTTCGGAGAGAAGTATTAAAAATGAAGGTATCCTGGCTCACTATAGCCAGCTTTCGTCGCAGAGAGTTGATATCAAACTGTCGTAGCTCAATTCCATCAATCAGAACCTTACCTTGTGTTGGGTCATAGAATCGAGGAATGAGATCAGCTAAAGTTGTTTTACCAGCACCGGAAGATCCTACTAGCGCTGTCATCTTTCCTCGTTCAATTGATAGCGTAATGTTTTTAAGAACTAAATGATTAGTATCGTAGCCAAAATCTACATCGACAAACTCAATTGAATGCTTTAAGCCTAAAAATTCAGTTGTCCCATTTTGAAAATATGTTTTATTATCGGTTCTCAAAAGCTCTTTGATATTCTCTGCTGAGCCGTGTAAACTACTAAGAACTGCTCTGGTTCCATTGACATCCTGGATGATTGGAACTAAGCGCACCAGGATAAAGAGAAACGTTAGTAATGAAGCTACTTTGAGGGGCCCATTCGTTAGAACTCCAGTGAAAGCTACAAGAATCATCCCAATTAAAATTGTAGTTGCTATCCCTTCCGCAAGAGGCTTTACCATTGCCCAAAGCCGGATAATTTTTACAGAGGCGCTGACAAAATCTTCACTTGCTTTGTAGTAACGCTTGCGCTCAAAATCCTGGGTAGCAAATGACTGAATTGTCCTAATTCCACTGATAAATTCTATAGCTGTTGTGGTAAATTTTCCATTAGCAGTTGATATTTCAAAACTTCTTTCACGAACTTGCTTATTCAACGTGGACAAGCCTACAGCCATCAGAGTGAAGAGCATTATGGAAATGAGTGACAACTGCCACGAAATCAAAATCATGGACATCAGGTAAATGGCGATGGTTAGCCCTCTAGTGAACAAGAAAGCACTGCCATTAAAAATGTTTTTGAATTTTTCAATTTCCGAGGTAATTGTATTAATCAATTCTCCTGATTTTGTCGTCGCAAAGTAACTCAGATTTACAGCCTGAAGTTGTTCAAAAATTTGTTTTCGGAGCCTATCCATCAAATTAAGTTGGCAATTTTCCGTATAAGTCTGCGCCAAATAGTTAAATAATGCGCGTGTCCAGGTACTCAGCCAGATTAAAGCTGATATTCGATAGAACCGGCTGGTAGCAGATGTATTGACTCCCAAAACCCAAACATCAAACCAGCCGATTCCTGTCTTAATCGGTGCTGCATCAGGATTTGTCAAGCTTTGTAAAAATGAAAGCAGAAACCCAATACCAACTCCTTCAAAAGTGGCTGCCAGGAATGAAAATACTAGAGCTAAGATTACAACTTTAGGAAAGTATTTGAATTCTCGCAGGAATATGTAGTTATTCTGCCAGAATTTGTTATTTTTGAGTAGAATGCGAACTGGAGTGGGAAGATTAAAGGGCATGGGTCTTTGTTGGGAAGTAGGTTTTTGCATAATTTAAGTTTTTCCCTATCTCTTAGTTAAGGGAAAGCGATATACCAAATATCTCATCAAGTTTTGAGTATACCGCTGAACTTGAGTGTTCGTTCTTAAAGGTTATAGCAACCTCTTGGGAAATCTTTTGAGCTAATTCTGGTTCATTAAGTAAGCAGAGGATTTGTTCAGCATAGACCCTTGGATCATCTGTAACGAAGGCATTTACCCCATCTATCAAGCTGAGTGCGGAAGCTGAGATTTTAGTAGCAACGATGGGCATTGCATAAGCCATTGCTTCTACAAGCTTAAATTTAGTACCAGCCCCAGTTATTAAAGGACAAATTGCCACTCTCGATTTGAAGTAAATCTCTGCTAAATCCGGAACGTATCCCAAGCAATCAACATTTTCTTTGAAAGATGCATCAACTTGAATATCTTGGATTATCTGACCAGCAATTATCAGCAGAGTATCAGGTTTACGGCGAACAATCTCAGGGAAAACTGAATTAAGGAAAAAACTTAGACCCTCCTTATTCGGTTGATTATTAGAACCAACAAACAGCAGATCGTACTTAAACTCTCTGCCTTGATAAGGAACTATATTTGACTGATAACTCAACCCTTCAATTAAAGTGGGAACTAAGCATAACTTTTCGGACGAGAGGTGTGAGCTAAGAATTGTCCTCTCATCCTGAGCATCAATAATCACCCGATCGAATTTATTAATTAGTTTAATCTCCCAACCCAAATTGGACTCATAGTCAAATTTCAATCCTTTAGAATAAGAGATATTTTTCCTAACCAGGCGGAAATTGGAGGTAATATCATGCAGGTCAATTATACTATGAACCCCCAATTTACTTTTTGCTGCTAAATGAGCATAGTCCAGGACATTAATCCAAATAAAATCGTATTTATTTTGAGCGACTAAATTCCGAACAAATTCAACATAACCGGGAGGAGCTAAGTAATCAGAATCGACAGGTAATTGTTGCCGTAATAGTTTTTGATAATAGAAGCTTTGGCTTCGAGTATATACGAAGTCACATAGGTTACGCTCACCTTCGTATATAAACACGTTATCTATAAAATTTAATATTTCTTTTCTTTGTTCCGAACTCCATTGAGGAAATCCAAATTCATTGCCACCTACACCATGCACTTCAAAAAACTCTTTTCGATCCCTAAAATATTTTAAAACCCCTAAAATTCTACCCTGTCTTCCGTTGTAATTGCGGGGATCGATTAGAGTTGGTAAGTGAAACAGAATCTTTTTCTTCGCTTGACTCATTGGGTTTACCTCCATCACGTTTGATTTTGAATTTAAATTAAATCAGCACAATAATTTATTACAAATAAATTATATTAGTAATTAAGTAAAGTTTTAATACCTTCACTGAGACTAATTTCTGGCTCCCAGTTTATAAAGGCTTTGAGTTTAGAGATGTCAGCTAGTAAATGCATTCGTTCTACTTTCCTCACTCTGGATTGATCCACTTTAATAGTAATTTCTTCTCCAAGTTGACTCTCAAATTCTTTTACTACATCTATCACCGAATATTCTTGTCCACCGCCTAAGTTAAACACATCAATTCCGGAATCAAATTTATTCAGTAGTAGAAGAATTGCTCTTGCCATATCATAGGTGTGGATAAAATCTCGTTTGGGATCGAGATTGCCCAGCTCAATAGTTCTTAGACCCGAATTAACTTGTTTTTGAATTTCAGGAATTAAGTGTAGATTAGTTTCATTCGGACCAAACGCATTGAAAAACCGACAAACTACTGTAGGAATAGATGTTTGAAGATAAAATTCATTCATCAAATGTTCACCCGCTAGTTTAGATAACCCATAAATATCTAGAGGGTTAGTTTGCTGAGTTTCAGGGATAGCATGGTCACAAATTGGATAAACTGCCGCTGTCGAAGCAAAAAACATCTTTTCTAGATTTTTTAAGCTTTTCGCAGCATTTAATACGTTGATAGTCCCTTGTGTGTTAATGTTACTGGACTTGAAAGGATGTTGATTGCAGTAGGGAATAAAGTGTATGGCTGCCAGATGAATAATCCAATCTGGATCGATTTTATGAATAACTTCTGTTAAGCCATGTCCGTTTAAAATATCTAGCTTATGAAAACATACATCAGGAATCGTCAAAAAATCTCTATTCCCAAAGGATAAGTCATCAATTACATAAATGTCATGACCATACTTTTGGAATTCAGCTATTGTCGCCGAACCGATAAAACCTGCTCCACCAGTCACTAAAATTTTTGTCATTTTTCACCTATTTACATCTCAATAGTTGGAGTTTTCACTAGCTATGTTTATCTACAACCAAATTCACCTCATCTGAATTGTTTCCATGAATCTGAGCTTCTGCAATTTCCAATAGACATCTCCCAAAAAGCCTGTTAAGGGCAGGGAGGATGCTTACTCCACAAGAATTATGGGAGATGTCTAATAATGTACTCACCTATTGTTAACTTTCCAACCTGAGCTTGACTGCCTCCGATATAGTCAAAGGATAGAATGAATCCTTTAAGCTAATGTCAGCCCGTAGCACATTCAACAACTGTGGTAACTTATCCAGGTTGTACTTACACATCCAACGAATTAAAAGTGTAGCACGAGAATCGTCACTCGCTACTGTCGTGCAAAACTTGAGAGGCCGGAAAAACTTGCCTCCTGTGCCAAT
>JARCMA010000616.1 GCA_030248405.1 Microcoleus sp. MP8IB2.171 | reverse complement strand
TTTTTGGCGGCTTGGTCGTTGGTTTCTTGTTTTTACTTAGTATGTATGGTTTGCAGTAAGACGATTGTGAGATTTTGGCAACGAATTGTAATGTTATTGGCGGCTGCGCTCATCTGTACGAGTTGCAGCACGATCGGTTCTGTGAGTTACAACCCCTGGCAGGTGATTTCTTTGCCGACGCAAGCTAATTTGCAGGATATTGCCTTTACGGGCAATGCTCAGCACGGCTGGGTTGTGGGTTCGGAGGCGACTCTGTTTGAAACGATCGACGGCGGGACTAACTGGAAGCCGATCGCACTGGATATCGATGATACTCGATCGCGTTTTGCGTCGGTGAGTTTTTCGGGTTCCGAAGGCTGGATTGTCGGCCAGCCTTCGGTTTTGCTCCACACGAACGATGAGGGCAAGTCTTGGACGCGGATTGCTTTGAGCTCTCAGTTGCCCGGTTCTCCGAGTACGATCGCAGCTATTGGCCCAAATACGGCTGACATGACGACGGATGTAGGCGCCATTTACCGCACTTCTGACGGCGGCAAAAATTGGAAAGCGATTGTCCAGGATTCCTTTGGGGTAGTTCGCAATATCAACCGTTCAGAAGACGGGCAGTATGTTGCGGTATCCTCAAAGGGCAATTTCTACTCCGTGTGGAAACCAGGACAAAATGCTTGGGAACCTCACAACCGTAACAGTTCTCGTCGCCTACAAAATATGGGCTTTACGAAGGACGGGCGTTTGTGGATGCTCGCCCGCGGCGGTCAAATTCAGTTTAGCGATCCCGAAAGTGCTGAAGGTTGGGGAAAACCGTTTTTTCCCGATCGCAAGGCGAGTTGGGGTTTGCTAGATATGGCTTACCGGACTGATAATGAAGTTTGGGTAGCCGGCGGCGGCGGCAATTTGCTGTGCAGTTTGGACGGCGGGAAAACTTGGCAAAAAGACCGCGAAGTTGAGGATGTTCCCGCTAATTTTTACAAAATTGTCTTCATGGGCCCCGATCGCGGATTTGTGATTGGCGCGAGCGGCACTCTACTTAAATATCAAGGTGCAGCGCAAGCTGCTTGATAGTAGAATAGTAATAGAGATTGTCTGTTGATTTGTTGTTGAAAGGAGGAATCTAAATGTCTGGTACAACTGGAGAACGTCCGTTTGGGGACATTATTACAAGCATCCGTTATTGGGTAATTCACAGCATCACCATTCCGGCTTTGTTTATTGCTGGATGGCTGTTTGTGCAAACGGGTTTGGCTTACGATGCTTTCGGAACTCCTCGCCCTAACCAGTATTTCACAGAGCAGCGGGAAGAAGTGCCGATTATCTCGGATCGCTTTGAAGCTAAGAAACAAGTAGATCAGTTCATTGGCAAGTAATTTTACAAGGATTTGGAAAAATGACGAGCAGAACGCCAAACAATGAGCCAATTTCGTATCCGATTTTTACGGTACGCTGGTTGGCAGTTCATACTTTAGGTGTCCCAACAATTTTCTTTTTGGGCGCGATCGCAGCAATGCAATTTATTCAACGATAGGAGTTTACAATGCCTGAGCGCGTTCCTAATCCCAACGAGCAGCCCGTAGAGTTAAATCGGACTTCCCTTTATTTGGGTCTGTTGCTGATTTTTACTCTGGGTATTTTGTTTTCCAGTTATTTCTTTAATTAACTGGTGTTTGAGTTGGCTTTCGATAGTTTGATCAAATTTGTTTAGCTGTGAATTAGTGAGGTGATCGCTATGTTTAGTGAAAGTGGCAGAATTCCTTTGTGGCTGGTAGCTACTGTCGCAGGTCTCGGTGTTCTGAGCATTGTGAGCCTTTTCTTCTACGGTGCTTATGCCGGTTTGGGTTCTTCGATGTAAGGAGAATCAAACTGATTTTCGGCTTTTAACCCCCCTTGAAAAAGGGGGGGTTTTAATTATGCGAATTTTGTTGGTAAATCTGAGATTAATTTTAGAGAAAGTGTTGATTAGACGAGCAATTGCATAAATTTTTGATAGATCAAGAAACCGCAGATGAAAGGCAGATAAACACAAATAAACGCAGATAATTTCAAGAATAGAGAGTGAATGAATGCAATTGCTCGTCTATTGTTTGACAAGTTTATGATCTGTTGCTGCTAGTCGATGAGAGCGAGACTTTTTTTGTGGTTGGGGAAATTTGCTCAATACATCGCTCCGGGGTAGGTTGACGAAAAACCCCAAAATCCCTGGTCACTAGCGGACGATCGCTAAGAGAGTGTGAGCCGATCGTGAAATTAGCCAAAAGTTGCTAGTAGAATGGTGCAAGAGCCGATCGCTCGATCGTAGTCCATAGCGAAATATGACCCCACCGCCGCCGCCCCGCAAACCTCAAACCGTCTTGGGTGCGATTACCCAAGCAGTCCAGACTATTGCCAAGGTTAATTTTAACCAGCTAGCGCTGAAACCGAATGCCAAAGTACCCGAATTGTGGGTGCAGGATGCGGGTGCAGCTAAAGCTGAGGTTTATCCGCTGTTGGGCGATCGATATTTGTTAGGTCGATCGTCCAAATCTTCAGATATTGTAGTTCGCAATCCCGTTGTCAGTCACGTGCACTTATCCCTGTCGCGGGATACTCGGCGGCGGACTCCTTTTGTCATCAAAGATGAAGACTCCACAAACGGCATTTACAATGGCAAAAGGCGAGTTAAAAGTATGTCCCTGCGTCACGGAGACGTGTTCACTTTAGGGCCGCCGGAACTAGCCGCCGCTGTCAGAATTCAGTTCGTATATCCGCCGCCTTGGTATTTGCAACTTGTGCGTTACAGCTTTTACGGCGTCAGCGGAATCACCGCTTTGATTGCGGTGTTGGTAGGCATGGAATCGACCAAGTTTAAAGTGCGGCCTCTGCCGAGAAGTATCAATGGCCCCGTGATTGTTTACGCCCGCGACGGGCAAACTCCCCTGCGTCCTCCTCAGAATAACGCTCACGTAGAATTAAAGGGATTGCAGGATTTTTCGCCTTATTTATCCAAGGCGGTACTTGCTTCGGAAGACAGCCGCTACAATTGGCATTTGGGGGTAGATCCGATCGGAGTTTTGCGCGCGCTTTTGACCAATGTTCGCGGGGGAGGAATACGCGAAGGCGGCAGCACTGTGACGCAACAGTTAGCTAGGAGTTTGTTTCGAGATTATGTGGGAACTCAAGATTCGGCAGGGCGCAAGTTGCGGGAAGCTGTAGTTGCGTTGAAACTGGAGAATTATTACAGCAAAGATGAGCTGTTGCTGACTTATTTAAATCGGGTGTTTTTGGGAATTGACCTTTACGGTTTTGAGGATGCGGCTCGGTTTTATTTTGGGAAGTCGGCGAAGGATTTAACTTTGTCAGAGGCGGCAACTTTGGCGGGGATTTTGCCGGCGCCAAACAGTTTTAATCCGATTCAAAATTATCAGTTGGCGGTGCAGTATCGCGATCGAGTAATCGAACGAATGCGGGCTATGGGGACGATTTCTCAGGAAGAAGCCGATCGCGCGAGGCGATCGCGAATTGAGATAAATCCCAAAGCCCGTCAATATCTGCAAAGTACGATCGCTCCTTATTTCTACAGTTATGTATTTGACGAATTGGAGTTTTTGCTGGGGGAGCAGTTAGCCAGAGAAGGCAATTTTATTGTAGAAACAGGTTTGAACCCCGGCCTGCAAAAGTTGGCAGAAAGTTCCCTCAGAAATGCTGTTGAAAATGCGGGAGCCAGTGCAGGTTTTTCTCAAGGAGCCGTGGTTACTCTCAATAGTACAACCGGGGAAGTCTTAGCTTTAGTTGGGGGCGTAGATTATTTGCAAAGTCAGTTTAATCGGGCTACTCAAGCTTTGAGACAGCCCGGTTCTACATTTAAGATTTTCACCTATGCAGCCGCCCTGGAACGGGGAATCTCAGCCAATAAAACTTATTCTTGCGCCCCCCTTTCCTGGGGCGGACAAAGTTACAGCGGCTGCGAAAGAACCAGCGGCAGTGCTGATATGTATCGCGGCTTGGCGTTGTCGGAAAATGCAATTGCGTTGAGGGTAGCACAGGATGTCGGTTTAGACAATGTAGTGCAAATGGCCAGACGTTTGGGGATTACTTCTGAACTGCGTTCTAATCCTGGTTTAGTATTAGGTGAAAGTGAAGTTAATGTGTTGCAATTAACGGGTGCTTTCGGGGTTTTGGCTAATCGGGGTTTGGGAAATCGTCCCCACGTAATCAAGCGAATTATTGACAGCAGCGATTGCAAAGATAGAAATAATTTTAACAGTTGCCGGGTGATTTATGACTATCAAAAAGATGGCATTGCCAATCGGCAGTTAGTTTCTGAAGCCGTAGCGGATACGATGACTGATATGCTGCAAGGTGTGGTGCGGGGAGGTACGGGCAGCAGTGCTGCTTTGGGGTTGGGAGAAGCTGGAAAAACAGGCACGACTAATGATAATAGAGATTTGTGGTTTGTCGGTTATATTCCGAGTCAGCAACTGGTGACAGGAGTTTGGTTGGGAAATGATGATAATTCTCCGACTGCCGGAGGTAGTGCAAATGCTGCTCAGTTGTGGGGGGAGTATATGCGGCAGGTGGCGCGTTGAGCGGAGGCGGGGATTGGACGAATTTTGATACGGCATTGAAATATACAATTTAAATGCGGTACAGCTTGTCAACTCAATCTCCGAATCCTAAACGCAGAACCCATGAAAAACAGATGCTGTGATTGCTTTTGTAAGAGGGCGCGCCAGCTAACAATCCCTGCGAGCAATGACATTAATACGTTATTGATTTCCAGGCTGATTAAGGTTAACTGAGCGAGGATGTTTTCAGGGCTTGGGTTGTTCGTCTCAAAAGCGATCGCACATATTTTAATTTTTGAAAAAAAATAGCCAAAATTTAATTATTATTTATACTTCCTGCCGCGCCACTGAGTCGGCTGATTCAACGCAGAAATTAGAATTCGCAAAAACGCTAACGGATCGGCTAAAGGTGACAGCCAAAACAGCCATTTACCCGATGCTTGAGTTGTATCGTAAGAAGGTGCGATCGCGAAACACAAAGCCGATCGCACTGCAACCAAAAATACATTCAATCCCAACAGCCAAAAGTGCGGAAATACACCAACCGGCGGCAGGGAACCAAACAGCAAATAGCACAAGACAATCGGCACCGGCAAACCTTGAACCGCCAGCAACAGCCACAAATCGCCCCAAATTTGAGCGCCAGAAGCAGCATCTTTCAAATCGAGCGATCGCCCCCACTCGTTCCAAGTCTCGATCGCCCCCTCATACATCCGCACCTGCAACACCTTAGCCCCATCCAAAAAGCCCACCTTAAAGCCCTTAGCAGCCGCATAGCGAGCCAAAGTCACATCATCGCAAAAAGAACCTTTTGCCACCTCATAGCCCCCCAATGCCACCAAAACCTCGCGCTTACAGAGAAAACACTGACCGTTCGCCATCACCCGTTCCGGCACATCCCCGCCAGTCCCCGTCGGCCCGAAGCGATAAACCAAAGTCATTAACAAAGCAGGTTGCAGCCACAACTCCCCCGGATACTTGAGGATAAACTGCGGCGACAGCGAAATCAAATCGTAATTTCCAGCTTTCGCCGTTTTGAGTAAACTTGCAATCAAACCCGGATGCGGCACAGTATCCGCATCGATGCCCAAAATCCACTCGCACTTCTCGGAACTTGCCAAAAAACCTGCATTCAGCGCCCAGGGACGCCCTACCCAGCCCGCCGGCAGCGGATCGTCGTTAATCAAGCGAAACCGGGGGTCTTTTTGTGCCGCTGCTTTGACTAAATCTCCGGTTCCGTCTACCGAATAGCTGTCAACCACAATCACTTCTCGGAGTTCGTAACTTTGACTGGTTAATCCTTCCAAACAAGGCGAAATTCGATCGGCTTCGTTCAAAGTCGGTACTACCGCAGTACAAGAACCTAACAAATCCAGCGTCGGCGAATCCGGTTCCAGGGGCGGGATGCGCGATGGGCCTTTAATCAGACGCGACATAAGAAGGGCAGCAGCGGGCAATTGCAGCAGTAGGAATGCGACAGGGATGATACTTGTCAGCGGTTGGGAGAACAGGTGAGGGGCGATCGGGGAAATCAATTTAAAATAGGAAGTCTGATAAGTTTTTAACTGCAAACATATTACAGGAGTTGCGCGCGCGAAGTCTAACCATCAGGATACGGCAATGCCGTTTCCCTACAATCAATCGTGGGTAGGGAAACGGCATTGCCGTATCCTCAGTCTGATTTCGGTGCAAGAATTGCTCTAACAGCGATCGCCACTGAAAAACCCGGTTTCTACAAGAAACCGGGTTTTTAAACTAGCTCAAAATTTAGTGTAAATTTTTGCTAAATCAGCCGCAGTTGCTCGCTAGCAACTTACTTACGCAAAACGCCCACGGGCTGAGGTGGAATTTCAGCCTTGAGAACAGATGTATCCAAAGACGGAATTGTTTCTGTTACCTCATCTGCTGCGGGTTTAGCGATCCAGCTTAACGCGATCGCCGGAACTACACCCAGAAGCACCGCTAGCGATGTCGGGAACCAGAAGCGAGAATCCAACGAAGTTACAGTGATAATTGCTCCGAAAGCAAAGTTTACCAAATAAACAATTAAGGGCAAACCCAATTCCGATCGCTCTAATTTAATCGGTGTTTTTCTCCACAAGAAAGCTGCTACAGACATAAATAGCGCCCCTGTACCCATCCAGCCAGCCAAATTGCGGTAAGGCATCCCAAAGAAAGCCCCAAGTTCCTCAAACTCCCAAAAAGGCACAGAAGTTTGACTCATCGCCGGATCAAGTACAAAATCCCAAGCTGTTAGCAGCAAAGCACCAAGGGCGATCGCCCCTATTTGGCGCACCCAGTTGAGTTCACCTTTACCGCCAGCTACTCCAGCGCGAGCAATTACATAGGAAACCAGTCCCAGATAAAACCACGAGAGGGGAATTGTAAACGGAACCAGCCCTGCAATTTTGTAACCCAAACCGCTCAAATAATGGTAGTTGCCAAAGGGAAAACCCGTACTCGTTCCCAACAACTCGCTACTCAAGGACAAAAACACAGAAGGCAGTAAAAAAGCCAGAGTTGCACCCAAACCCAATGTCCGCAAGGAATAAAGAGCAACTGCTGCTGCACCAAAGATGATATAAACTACTCCACCCCCAGCCATCCCCCACTGGAATAGCGTTTGCCCTGCAGGTGGCAAACTCATCACCAATTCGGGACGGGGTAAAATCAGCAGCAACCCTGCCAATCCAAAAGCCATTGACAAGACGTGGGCAATCAGGCAAAAGCGCTCAGCAATCAAAAGTTGCTTCATGGGACTCCTCGAAAAAATATTAGATGCAGAAAACACTCTTAACAGTTTACAAACTTTAACAAAAAACCAACTGCATTTGAGTCTGTTGTCAGTTGTCTGTTGTCTGTTGACTGTTGTCTGTTGACTGTTGACTGTTGTCTGTTGTCTGTTGACTGTTGACTGTTGACTGTTGACTGTTGACTGTTGA
>JARCMA010000615.1 GCA_030248405.1 Microcoleus sp. MP8IB2.171 | reverse complement strand
GTAGCCATCTTTGTATTCTCTGGCAATCAAAGTTTCTATTTCTGCAGCAGTAAATAAACCCAAATCAATTAAGCTTTGAATTTCGTCGCGCGAAATATTCCACTCGCGATTCATTCGCCCGAAAGGCATTCGCTCAACTAGCAGCACCCGGTAGCCCAATTTCGCCATGACTGCGGCGTGAATCACTCCCAAGGCCCCGCCAATATAAATTAAGTCGTAAAAAGTATCGCCAGAATCAGACACCAAAATCGTGTCTTCTGCCTTCTGCCCTGTTCCCTCTTCCTTCAAAAACACTACTTGTTTTGGCTTTTGAGGATTGCGAGTGCCTTCGCGCCAACGCTGTTCCCACCAGTAGACGCGCTTAAGGTCGTATTCGCCTTGAGGCATTTTTTGGAAGTATTTGACGGTCAAGGGGTAATAGGGGGCAAGAGCCTCAAAAATTGACTGTTTGGAGAGGTCTATGACAGGGGGTTCCCGGTAGCGATCGGGGAACTTGTTTCTCACAGCAAGATTCAGAGCTTGCAGGAACTTTCTTTCTCCAGCGGGCGCGTCTTCTAGACGAAAGACTTTTAAATAAGTGGTGCGTTGCAGTGACCAGACAAAGGTGGAAAGTTCTGTCGATCGCCAATTTTGGTTTCCTGAATTGGTGTCAGCCAAGGCGGGTTTTGGATTGGCCTTTTGAGTTCCAGACTTCAGAACCTCGGCTGTTGTGGCTGGTGAAAGCAGGCGAAAGCCGTCAGTAGTAATAATTTTTTCTCCGATTCCGGGATCGAATTCGTGCTGCAACCAAGTACAGACGGCTGCTGTATCCGGTGTCGGGACTTCTAGATAAAGAATTTCTTGCATGATTAGGCTCTCAATTCTGAATAAATTAATAAAGATGGGGGAGTTGACAAGGGAGCAAAGTAGGCTATACTCCCGAATACTTATTGAGTTTTAAATAAGTTTACAATGTTTTAAGATTTTTAAGTTCTCGATCGATCTTGCTTTGGGTTGGCCCGCAGTGGCTGAATATCTACTCCTTTCGGTATGCACTTCTATGAATTATCCCATTCCTACGAATCCTCAAGAAATGATTGCTTTGCGACAGCAGCCGCTGAATGAAGAATTGGTGGCGTCGGCGATCGCGGGTGTGATTCAAATAGCTCGATCGCGTTCTCAGTCTTTAGACGAGTTAAAGGCTGAGCTGCTCACCGACGACAACCTGCTCGATTTGACTCAAAGGCGCTGGCTGAGCGAGATTGTAGCTCAAGCTTGGGAAAATTTGCCCTAAATTGTCAAAATCCGAAGCAGACACGGCGCTTGAAGAAAAAGACACGGCGAATGGAATTCGCGTCTATACAAACAAAACCCGCCTCCGCGGGTTAAAAACCGGGCGATGAAAATTACACGATATTCTTCAGTCCGCGCACCATCCGGACTTCATTTGTGTAGGCGCGGTTTCAACCGCCGTCTTATTTGCATCAATCAAATATTTTAAGATACCAATAATTTGACTGATATTATTAATAAAATAATCATTTAAATCAACTTCCATAATTTGATTGCTAAGTCGTAAAAATTTCCAGTTTGTTCCAGTTGTGACTACTCCATATATTTCCGAGATATTATTGTTTCGTCTTTCATTAAAAATTTGAGCAGCAATCATTTCGGCCATACATTGTGGCAAACCAGCTTGGATATTATCATTTTTAGCTTCTACTAAGGCGACAACCGGGGCTTTGATTAATAGTTGTTCGGGAGAACGACTAATCAGAAAGTCACAGAAACCAGTTAATCCTTTTTCTACATCTACATTGAACTCTTTCCCAGAAAAAAAGCTGATTTGATAGTTGAACTGTTTTCTGACTTCTACCAAAATAGGTGTAACAATTAATTCGGAGCGAGCTTTTTCGGTATTAATTGCTAAAGCTAAAGAAATATTTTCTTGTAGAGTTTGACTGAGAAGATCGCTATACTCGGATTCTGGTAGATTAGCAAACATACCAACTTTGTCAGCAATTGTGATGCCAAAGTTGGTTTCAATCATTTCTAGATTGGTGAATTGACTGTATGACATTCTTTTAAAAATATTTGGCTGCAACTACTATTTCCAAATATTGTTATTATTTTAACACTATCTGCACGTCCATACCCAAGAAACCGGGTTTTTATTTATTTCAAGGCTGAGATACATGATTGTCGGCAAAAACCCGGTTTCTGAATGCTTGAATTGATAGGTTGCGAAGGAATAAATCAGGTTATCGCAATTCAACTTCTCGCTTAACTTCTGTTAAAACTCGATCGCCCCGCGTCAACCGATATTCTGCGCGCCACACTCCCGGAGTCAGAGGAGAATTTGTACTGTTTCTTTTGCCGACATAACCCAACCAAGTGCGGCTGGGCGCTTTAATTTCATTGGTTTGGTCAGCGATGGTTTGGCCGTTTGGTGCAAATAATTTGTATTGTTCGCGATCGCCCTTGAGGACTCCGTAACTCTGCACCCAAAACAATAATACAGGACTATTGACAGGTAGTTTAGTCTCAGAAAATTGTCCGGCCCAGACGGTGTTCTCGTCAGGTGCTTTGTTGGCAAAACCGGCGCGAATTAAGCCTGTGGAAATATAGTCGATCGGCTTGTCCCAAATTGGATTGCGGGCGGTGTTGCAGCCTAACTTCGCATCGGCACCGACAAACGGATCTACAGCTTTGCCTTGATAGCGAAAAGTGACGTGTACGTGGGGGAAAGAAGCCATCCCAGAGTTTCCCACCATGCCCAAAACTGTGCCTTTTTGTACCTGCATTCCCGGCTTCACAACCACGCTGTTTTGGCGGAGGTGGCAATATTGGGCTTCCCAACCGCCACCGTGATCGATTACCATGCCGTTGCCGCATTCTGTACCTGAGACGTTGGCTTTGTCTGTCTGGTTTTGCAAGCGCCGATCGACTACACCATCTCGCACTCGCAAAACTTTGCCCGCTGCGGAGGCGATAACTGGTACTCCTTTAGCCATTGCTTTGGCGTCGGGAATGGCGAAGTCTGTGCCGTCGTGCCCGTCGTAGGTTTGTCGCCCGCATCCAACATCCACTGCTGCCGGGCTCGGATCGCGATCGAAGTACAGCAATACAAAACAGTCTTTGCCTAGGGTACAGTCGATCGGCTGACCGAATTGTGGGTTGTTCGGCTTTTGGGCGACTGCGGTTGATACTAGGCGTTGGGCGATCGTGTTGGCTTGGGCGATCGGCGCATTGACTGAGGTGTTATTAACACAGGCAGCCGTACTTGTCAACCCCACGGTCAACAAAATTGCAGAAATGTATTTTTTTGATATGATAGTCATTCGTCGGTGGGAGATAAAATTTGAGGAATGAAGTCAAAAATCAATTAATCATTCAAAATATAGTTGGCTCAATCATCTAGACGAGCGATCGGGCGTTTTTGTTTCCCAGATTTATTGTAAACTGTCGCGTCTTTTATTTATAGTACAATACGGTTTACTTAAGACGATCCAGGCGGTAAAAAACTATGAAAAATAGATACTGCGATTGCTTCGTTCCTCTCTTCGGACAATTTTAAGTAAACCGTATTGATTTATAGTAGCCTGTTTGTTGAGAATTTTGTGGAGCGGATTTCCTGCCCGCGCTAGAGGTTAAATTGCCAAAGCAAAACAGCTTAGTCTTCTCAGTTTTTACTGCTTAATGAGTTAAAAAATGCTCTCTAAAATTCGATCGCTCATTTCGATAATTCGGCTTGGCGGCCTTGCGGTTGCTGCTTTGGCAATGTGGGGATTTGCCACCATTGCCGAAGAGGTTTTGGAAAAAGAAACCTACGCTTTCGATAAATCTATCTTACTAGATCTTAGGAGCCTGCACACTCCGCTGCGCGATCGCCTCATGCTCGGCTTGACATTTTTGGGGGAGCCAAATTTGCTGCTAATCCTGAGCGTGAGTTTGGGTATTATATTGTGGGTGAGCAAACATCGCTCCGAAGCCACAACTATTGCAGTTACCGGCGCAGGGGCGATCGCTTTGAACCTACTGTTAAAAACACTGTTTGCCCGCGCTCGACCTCAACTTTGGGAGCGCACGGTTGATGTGAGATTTTACAGTTTTCCTAGCGGACACGCAATGATTTCAATGGTTATTTACGGTTTGCTAGGATATTTCTTGGGTTCGCGCTTTCCCAAGCAGCGCTGGTTGATTTACAGTTTGACAGTTGTATTAGTTGCTGCTATTGGTTTCAGTCGGCTTTATCTAGGAGTCCACTGGCCTACCGATGTTATTGCCGGTTACGCAGCCGGTTTAATTTGGCTGATGGCGTGCATTTTCAGTTTGGAAATCTGGAAGCAGTTTCGCGCTTCTAGTGCTGTTTCTGAAGAGGAATTTTTGTCACCAGATAACCCTCAATAAGGGCTTTTACCTGACTGCTCAATACTAACTATTTGCTTTTGGGTAAAACACATGGCAATTCCTTTTTCGTAGTAAGCTGCCTCGTTAATGAAAATTGGATATACCGTCGATTTACCTTCATACAAGACCGACTCGCCGTCAAAGGTCAAAAACATCGGATCGCCGGGATTTAGGGCTTCATAATCTCTGGATTGTAGCCGAGGATGGATCATTGCCTGAATTTCTCCCTTTTCGTTTCTGGGATAGTCGATCGCCCGAATGCTTTGATAAATAGTCAGGGAATTTGTTACAACTGGCATAGTGCCTAGATTGTAGCTTTCTACGCAGTCTAAAATTGTGCCGATAACTTGCTCAGTTTGCTGAAACAAAGACGCATCTAATACGCCTTGTGGCACTGCACCAACTTCCAGCGTACCGCCTAATTCGGAAAGCGATCGCAGCAAAGGACTATCTTCATTCTTGGTTGTCGCAGCCAGCAGCTTGAGGTGGGGATAGACAGAGGTTAAATAAGCTGCTAGTTGCAGGTTAAAAGGATGCTGGCTGGCGAGAATGAAGGTTAGCCCCATGTTGGATGTGGTGCTATGCAAGTCGATGATTAAGCTTTGTTGCTGGGTGTTTTTTGAGCTAATAATGTGGTAGATTTCTTTCGCCCGCTGGGCTTCGTAGCTGGATAGATGGGGATTTTCTAAATCTTGCTGGCGAAAGCAGCGGTTGAGGTCGATATCGATGTAGCGTCTCCCAATTTCGCAGGCTTGGGGATTGGCTAGCAGGGCGATTGTTTCAAAAGTCGATCGCCCAATTGACTCTGGCGCGCGATCGAACTTCTTCACAAGGTATACTCCTGTGAGTTCGTTTCCGTGGGTTCCTCCCACTATGGCAACACGTTTAATTGGATTCATAAACAAACAACTCCCTATCCCAAGCCTACCATCATTTGTCATCAGTTGGTAACAAAGACCTCAGAAACCGGGTTTCTCTTTATATTTTTCGTCACTCAAACGCTCGCATATCATGCGACTCCAAAATCTGTGTATTGTCGCAGGTAAGGTGCTTGAAAACCTAGAATAATGTCTGAATTGAGAATACCCATTTTCGAGAGTTCGCTACCGATCGCCATTTCGGTGCTGTTATGCTGTATCCAAACTTTGCCATCAATTATGTCGAGATGTAACACACAACTGTGAACGCGACGATTACCATCCCAGCCAATGTTTGTAATTTGATAGTGATCGCGCTCTATGTCAAAAATGAGTTGAGAGTCAATTTCACCATTAGCAATAGGAACTGTCGCATAGTCCGTTAAGACTTGCTGAATTATTTTTCGATATTGTTCTACTCGATCCATTGTGTAATTACCTCATTAATAGGGTCATATATTAGGCGTTTAATTTGGTATCTCTCTACAGACAACTGGGCAAATTCTCGCTGAAAAAACGATTCATACGTTCTGACGGGAATCGCCAAGTAAAGAATGCGATCGGGTTGGCTAATTTCCAAAGCAAGGCGGTAGTTCAAAAATTGTCCGAGGGCTACGTGGTAATCGGTTAGTGGAGATTCACCGAGGAAAGATTTGATTTCTACACCAATTTTTTGACCTTGACGCTCAGCAGCAAGTAAGCTTTTAGCACCTAGGTCAATCTCAAATTTCGTGCCGCCAACTTCTAGTCTAAGTGGGTCGTCTGTGATCACCCAGTTCTCTTTCTGAAGGGCTATTTTGACTGCTGTATGGAAGATATCTTTAGCTGCCATTTAACTCTCTTTTAGTTCGCAGGCGCGATCGGCGGTGGATTGCAGATTTGCTGGCAGTGCAGCCACGAATCTCTCCCCAAACTTCATCGGGATTTAAACCCAGTTCATGTACTTGATATTTTTCCCGAAATGCACTGAGAGATTCTCCAAAGCTAAGTTCGAGATGCTGCGGCTGTTTGCGGCGTTGAATATATTCGCGCAAGGCGATTTCAACTAGGGTTTCGATCGCAATTTCTTCCTTAAGTGCGATCGCCTCTTGCAGCAGTGCCGTATCCACATTTAGGCTTGTCAGCATTGGCTTTCCTTTGTTAACTAAGTACACACTATAAATGCAATCACCAGACAACAGAGATTACATCTGAATCGGTAATATTTCGATCGCAGGTTAACAGCGCAACAGTTTCACCCTGATTTTGCAAAAATATTGCGGTTGCGACAATTTGACGATCGTGCATTTCATGGATGCTCAATAAGCTGAGCGTTTGATTGATGATGCTTCGATCTAGTGGATAAACTGTGATTCTGGAATCGCTGTTTATCGCATTTAACAAGGCATTCACAGATGGAATTGATGTTTTTCTTCGTTCTACAATCCATGCAGCTTCAGCGAGGGCGATCGCAGGTAGAACAAGCTGACTGGTCACATTCGAGAGAATTGCTTGGGCTTGAGTCCCCAATCTTTGATTTCCTTCCAGAAACCAGATTAGCGCGTGGGTATCGATGACATATTTCATCGGCATCTATGACCCAATACGGTTCACTTAACACTATTTATACCCCGGAGATCCCCCTAAATCCCCCTTAAGAAGGGGGACTTTGAGGGCATTCTTGTCCCCCCCTTTTTAAG
>JARCMA010000614.1 GCA_030248405.1 Microcoleus sp. MP8IB2.171 | reverse complement strand
CCCCCTCTCTCTCGATCAGGCCCTGCCTTGGGATCACTTAGATACGGGAATCGACAAAAACTGGCTAAAGCTTGACTTGCAAAAGGCTTTAGAAGCCGCGACGGTTCCTGATTGTTCCTTTGAAGGGTGTTCGCGCTGCGGGGTTTGTGGCACTGATTTCGGACACAATGTGGTTGTGGATGCGCTGCCAATTCCTGAGTTTGCTGGGGAGTTTGTGCCGAATACGGAACGGAAACAGCGTTTTCGGGTTTGGTTTGGAAAGGTGGGCGATATGGCTTTGGTTGGTCATTTGGATTTGCTCCGATTGTTCGATCGAGTTGTCCGCAGGGCTGATTTGCCGATTTCGTTTACAGGTGGCTTTCACCCGAATCCTCGGATTTCTGTGGCCAATGCTCTACCTCTGGGTGTTACGAGCACTGGGGAAATTGCTGATTTTGAACTCACTGAGTCGATCGATCTTGATGTGTTTCGGGAAAAATTGGCGGCGACTCTGCCGGAAAATATCCCGATTTACAGGGTTGAGTCGATCGATCTCAAGGCTCCTTCTGCTAACCAGTTGTTAGAAGCAGCGGAGTACGTGATTACTGTAGCTGTAGCGGGTGTGCTGGCAGAAAATCCCGAATTAGAAGGTGAAAATTCTGCTCCTGTCTGCGTCGCAACTGATGCCAATTGGGAAGCTTGGGTCAAGACGATCGCCGAAACCGAGGCTTTTTGGCGGGTGCATACTACTAAGTCGGGAAAGACGCAGGATGTCAATTTGCGCGAAAGGCTGCACAAACTAGAACTTGTAGAGCAGAAACCAGACAGCAGCACCTCTGCTAGGAGTGCTACATCCGAAGGTAGAGCCGTCTTGCGCTTTACCGGCAGTTGTCGCAGCGACGGCAACTTGCTAAAGCCAGAACATCTTGTGTTCATGTTGGAACAAGTCAGCCAGCAAGAAATTCAGATGCTGCAAGTTCAGCGCAGTCAACTAATCCTAGGTTATGGTTAAAATAGGGAAGCCGTGGTGGAATATTTCACCTTCGGCTCTCGATCGGGATGTGTCGCTTACGCTATAATTGCTTGTTATGGAAGCTGCGGCGGCTTGAGCGCTTTAGTCGCTCGTCGCTAATAGTCAACCAGCAACGCGGGCTGGGTGCAAATTGCTTCTGTTCAAGACTTCAAGCCTTTTTGTACATTCACGGGCTAAATCTAGCGTCAAACCGGCAGGAGCGGGGCATGAACCAAATTTAGCGATTAATTTCGACCGATCGACTGGTTGTCGATCGTCGGCTTACTCAAAAATCTCACGGTTCAAGCCCCAGAGCAGGTATTCAACAATAGATGTTTTTGACCCGTCAAAAAACGGAGATAAGCCCCCGACTTAAGTCGTGGAGAACCAAAAATTTTAGATTTTAGACCATAGTTCAAGCTCCCAGATTCATCTGCCCTTGTAAATCTAAAATCTAAAATCTAAAATCTAAAATCTACTGACGAGGTTTTAGGGTTGGCAGGGGCGGAGGTTGCAGTCGAATGCCAAACTGGGGGTGTGTTGAGTGCGATCGCGCAAGAATTCAACAAAAGTCTAGGCGCTTTCACTCCTACCTACTTTCGCTCAAAACCAGCCCTCAAACACCACGCAAGCGGAGTTATCAGTTCGTAGTGTTAAGTTGTGTGTTAAGAAATTGGTACGGTGTCAATGAATTTATTCGCTGAGTTCAAAGGAAGAGTTGTAAGTGTTGAATTTTGAGTATTGATTTCGCAATTCTCAACTCAAATCTCAATATTGCTAACTCGATAAAAGCCTCCTTATTTCTATCTCTCAGATTTATCTGCTGAGCATAACTCATAACTATGTACGGGCGGGTTTAACTACTTTATCTGTAACAGTTAACAGTTAACAGTTAACAGTGAACGGTCAACAGTTAACTTTCCTTCCACCCTGCACCAACTCACAGCTAATAACTCTTCAAGCTACTACTAATTACAGTCTAAGTCAGAGGCACTATGAGTGCGTAAGTGTCTCTAACTTGCTGCCAGTTTTTTGAGGAAATTGAATGACAAAGCAGATAGTTATAGCAGAGCAGCATCGCATTGCTGCCGTCTTTTCAGAAGATCAAATCCAAGAACTTGTGGTAGCCACAGGCAGCCACCAAGTCAGTGACATTTACTTGGGAATTGTTGAAAATGTACTCCCTGGGATAGATGCGGCATTCGTCAATATTGGCGACCCAGAACGTAACGGGTTTATGCACGTCACAGACCTCGGCCCGCTGCGCCTTAAACGATCGGCAGGAGCAATTACAGAACTCCTCACCCCGCAGCAGAAAGTGGTGGTACAGGTAATGAAAGAACCGACGGGCAGCAAAGGCCCCCGGCTGACAGGCAACATTACCCTGCCGGGCCGCTATTTGGTACTGATGCCCTACGGCAGGGGAGTCAATCTGTCGCGGCGGATCAAGTCGGAAGCCGAGCGCAACCGCCTCAGAGCCCTGGCTATTTTGGTGAAACCGGCCGGGATGGGGCTGCTGGTACGCACTGAAGCTGAAGGGATGACCGAAGAAGCGATCATGGAAGATTTGGAAGTCCTCCAAAAACAGTGGGAAGCCGTTCAACTCGAAGGCGGTACTTCGCGGGCGCCGGCACTGCTCAACCGGGATGACGATTTTATCCAGCGGGTGCTGCGAGATATGTTCAGCGGTGACGTGAATCGGATTGTGGTGGACTCGCAAAATGGAATTAAGCGGGTGAAGCAGCAGTTGATGAGCTGGAACGGCGGTAAACTTCCTGCGGGAGTTTTGATCGACCACCACCGAGAGCGCGCCTCGATTTTAGAATTTTTCCGCGTTAACGCTGCGATTCGAGAAGCCCTCAGACCAAGGGTTGATTTGCCTTCGGGTGGTTATGTGATTATCGAGCCGACTGAGGCGCTGACGGTGATCGATGTCAACTCTGGCTCGTTTACTCGATCGGCGACGGCTCGGGAAACGGTACTCTGGACAAATTGCGAAGCAGCAACGGAAATTGCTAGACAACTGCGGTTACGCAATATTGCCGGGGTGATTATTGTTGACTTTATTGACATGGAATCCCGCCGCGATCAGTTGCAGGTGCTGGAACATTTCAATAAATCTCTCAAAGCTGACAAAGCTCGGCCGCAAATCGCTCAACTGTCGGAATTGGGGCTGGTAGAACTGACCCGCAAGCGCCAAGGTCAAAATATTTACGAGTTGTTCGGTCACACTTGCCCTACTTGCAGCGGGTTGGGTCATCTGGTGCAACTCCCCGGGGAAGAAGACTTCGCCGCAGCGGTGCGGGAATCGGGCGATCGTACTGTTGCTACGTCGAACCGGGTTTTGTTGAATTTGCCAGAAGGATTGGAACGCCGCAGCTTGACGCCTGTGGCTGCTGCAACTCCTGCACCAGTGCGAGAAGAACGCCCCCCCGAACCTGCTCGGGCTGCTTGGGAACCTCAAAGCGAAAGTTTGGAT
>JARCMA010000613.1 GCA_030248405.1 Microcoleus sp. MP8IB2.171 | reverse complement strand
ACAGGGCGGTTGAAACCGCGTCTACACAGACAAAACCTGCCTCCGCAGGTTGAAGACACAGACAGGGCGGTTGAAACCGCGTCTACACAGACAAAACCTGCCTCCGCAGGTTGAAGACATAGACAGGGCGGTTGAAACCGCGTCTACACAGACAGGGCGGTTGAAACCGCGTCTACACAGACAAAACCTGCCTCCGCAGGTTGAAATTCAAATTTCCCAGTCCGCGGAGGCGGACATCGTTTGTGTAGGCGCGATTTCAATCGCTGGCTGTTTTTCCCAGTCCGCGGTTGAAATCGCTTCTGGCTTCTCACGTTGATAGTAAAGCCGATCGCCCAAATTCGACCCGTATCTTTAACTTATCTTATACATTCAAATTCGCTAAATTGTTAAGTTTGCCACCGATTATGATATAATTTTATGTCGCCTAATTCTGTAGTTTGAATGTCAGTTATCAGTATTACGCAAAAATTACGCAAAAAAAAGTGACCTCAGCCGGCGGTCGCTCGCCCTCATCAAATTGCTGAGACATTCGATATATTGTAGGCACGATCGCAAATTTCGGGCGAGCAATATTTAAGGTTCACCAAGAGTTTAATTAGAGGAGTTGTTATGCGACGATTATTTTCAGCACTAGCGGTTACAGGTTGCTTGGTGGCTGGATTACCCGCCATCAGTTTAGCCCAGTCCATGCCAGGATTCACGATTTTCGGCGGCCCCGATCGCGCCAACCAATTAAACTATCGCTTAGATTACGGCAAAGCGGGGATGAGCGGCGATAGATATCGGCTGCGAATTCCTTCCAAAAAAGTAAGTTTGGCGATCGCCCAACTGAACATATCCTATCCAGACTACTACAAAGGCGAATTCGACCAAAAAGACATTAAAGTGCGCGTCAAAGACAAAACAATTGAATTGCAAGAAGTAATCTGGGACAAAGAAAATCGTTTTATAGAAATTTATCCCACAGAACCAATTCCTGCAGGCAACAATGTTGAGGTTGTACTCTCCAACGTCAGAAACCCATCTCCCGGCGGAATGTACCATTTCAACGTCCGCATCCGCACTCCTGGGGACGTTCCCTTGCTGCGTTACCTCGGTACTTGGCTGTTGAGCATTGATTGAGGGAAGAGTTCGGGGAAGGAATTTCTCGTTAGTCAAGCGATCGCGACAGAAAAAATTTAAATGTTGCGATCGTTTTGCTACGGGCAAAAATTTAACAATACTCAAATCCTGATTTTCGGGAGCTGTAAAATAGAACCTCCGGCTCATATCGCAATTCTCAATGATTCGTAATAATGAGTCTAGGGGCAGTTCCCCGATGGTTGCCCTTCGCTAATTAGGGGTAAGCCCAGGGGCGCTACCCTAAAAAATGTTTACAAATCAAATAGGATTGCTCTAGCCGTAATCACGCATGAATCTACTAGCAAAAATCAAAAAAATACAACTTCCTCCAGCGCTGCGATCGAAAAATTATCGCCTGTTTTTTGCAGGACAAGGCATCTCCCTGATTGGCAATTGGATGACGCAAGTCGCTACTGTGTGGCTTGTCTACAATTTGAGCGATTCACCTTGGATGCTCGGCGTAGTGGGATTTACAAGTCAAATCCCCACATTAATTTTACTGCCTTTTGCAGGAGTTTTAATCGATCGCTGGAACCGCCACCGAGTCATAGTTGCCACTCAAATATTAGCAATGGTTCAATCCTTAGCGCTAGCATTTTTAGCGCTAACAGGAGTCGTTAACATTTGGCAAATCCTGGTACTGAGTTTCTTTCAAGGCGCAATTAATGCCTTTGACGCGCCAGCACGGCAAGCTTTTGTACCAGAACTTGTAGAAAAGAAAGAAGATTTAGGAAATGCGATCGCCCTCAACGCTTCCATGTTCAACGGCGCCAGATTAATCGGCCCAGCAATTGCAGGTTTGCTAATAGCTACAGTCGGGCCAAGTTATTGCTTTCTCATTGACGGACTCAGCTACATCGCTGTAATTGCAGGCTTATTAGCGATGCAGATCAAGCCCCGAAAAATTGCCGCAACTAATACCAAACCCTTACAAAGATTAAAAGAAGGATTCGTTTATGCCTTCGGGTTTCCCCCGATTCGAGCAATTTTACTACTATTAGCCTTAGTCAGTTTTGCCGGAATGTCACACACAGTATTAGTCCCAATTTTTGCCACCAAAATCCTGCACGGCGGCCCACAAACCCTCGGCTTTTTGATGGCTGCTTCGGGAGTCGGAGCCTTTGGGGGGGCGATTTATTTGATTTCGCGCAGAAGTGTAGTTGGCCTCGGCAAATGGATTGCGATTTCACCGGCAATTATGGGATTCGGGCTGATAGGTTTTGGTTTGTCCCACGTCTTGTGGCTGTCATTAATCATGATGTTGTTCGTTGGGTTTGGTTTCATTTTGCAATTTGCAGGAGGAAACACATTTTTACAAACAATAGTTGAAGACGACAAACGCGGAAGAGTGATGAGCATATACACGATGGCATTTTTTGGAGTGACACCGTTTGGGAATTTACTTGCCGGCGGATTGGCAAATTATATCGGCGCTCCCAATACAGTCATCATTGGAGGTATAATTTGTGTTTTAGGCTCCATAGTTTTTACCAAACAGTTGCCAGCTTTAAAAAACTTAGTCCGACCACTTTATCAAAAAATGGGTTTAATTCCGCAGTAGCGATTTAGCGTAAAAGCACAAATGCCAACATTAAACAACATTCCCAAAGCTAATATCTGACTGTAACTCTAGCAATCCTCAACAATTTGTAAACTTCTCTCTTCTCTTCTCTTTCTCTGTGCCCTCTGCGCCCTCTGCGGTTAAAACATCCAAATTAATTACCCAACCAGAGGTTAAACCAAGCAAATACAAGTGCAATCGCATCTCTCAGAGAGATTCAAGCAGCTTTAAGCGCAACTTTAGAAAAAGGTTCTGGAATTTCCACCGCGTATCTAGTCGCAGAAAATATTTTTTAGCTTGTTCACCATTCTTGTTGGGCTTCCGCTTCTGCTTGGATTAAATTTTGCCGCAGTTGCACCCAATTTATTTGATCAGAGGGCAAATCTTCGATGAGCTTTCCGCGCTGTAAATGCAGAATTCGCGTGCTAAATTGCTCGGCTAATTCTAATTGATGGTTTACCATTACAATTGTGGTTTGGCCGTTTGTTAGCTGTGTCAATACTTGCAAAAGGTGGGCGGCTTTTCCTGCGTCTAGGGCGGATGTTGGCTCGTCTAAAAGCAAGATTTTTGGTTGCAGGATGATGCCGCGGGCGATCGCCACTAACTGCTTTTGGCCTGTGGAAAGCTGTAATTCCGTGCGATCGAGCAATTCTTGGCGTATGTGCAGTTGTGCGATCGCCCCGCTAATTCTCTCAGCAATGTTTGATGCAGCAACGCCCCGCAGCTTCAAAGGATAAGCCAAAGCTTCTCGCACCGACATTCCCAAAAGCTTGGATTCTTGCAGGATGAGGGCGATTTGTCTGCGGAGTTCGATCGCAGGTATTTGCCGATATTCTGTATTTTCCAGATAAATCGAGCCGCTGGTGGGGCTGCTGAGTCGGTTTAACAACCGCAACAGCGTAGTTTTCCCAGCCCCCGAAGGGCCGACAATTGCCACGCGATCGCCCTTGTGCACATCAAACGAGATATTGTCCAATAAGTAGCTGGAGGCGATCGGTGTTTTAAAACTTACACCATCAACTCGCAATTGAGCAGTTGTATCTCTATTATTTTCTGAATAATTAGGCATTGAATTAATTTAAAATATGGTATTAGCGAATAAGTCAAAAAACCTCAAAAAACATAATACCCAGATAGCCAACTTCTTAAAGAAGTCAGCTATCTAACAGAAGAGAATTTTACATTTAACTAGGCTGACTTACTTATTCCTTTTTCATGCTTCCTAACCTCCGTTACATCCGTTACATCCGTTACAGAATCCGTTGCCGAACTGCCTCCATTACATCCGTTAAATCCGTTACATAATCCGTTGCCGAACTGCCTCCATTACATCCGTTAAATCCGTTACATAATCCGTTGCCGAACTTCTTTCTCAAACTTTCACGGCTTTTTCCAAAGGAAAACCCAATTGTTCGCGTTGTTCCAAATAAAGCTGAGCAACCCGGCGCGCCAAATTCCGAATCTTGGTAATGTAGCGAGTTCTTTCCGTCACCGAAATCACACCTCTAGCATCAAGCAAATTGAACGTGTGCGAACATTTTAACACATAATCAAGACTAGGCAAAACCAATCCTTT
>JARCMA010000612.1 GCA_030248405.1 Microcoleus sp. MP8IB2.171 | reverse complement strand
TAGCTGACAGCATGACAAACAAACAATTGGTTCCCGAAACAACTGGAACTCTCAGAACAGATTCCATTTTATTCACCAGCGTAACAGCAGGAGTAATCATCATTCTGGGCGCGCTAACATTTTTCCCAGTTCTAGCTTTAGGGCCAATTGCAGAAGGATTTGAAATTAGCAGCGGTAAGCTTGAACCCGCACCAATAACTGCGCCATCGCCCCTGGGAACGCCAACTCCTCCATCTCAGTAGCGAAAAAATATCAACCTCACCCTTCTCTTTCTCTGTGCTCTCTGCGTCCTCTGCGGTTCATTAAAAATCCAAATTATGGCTTCCTCCAATACCCCTAATTCCGAAAAAACTCCCCGTTCCAGAGGCTCTCGCGAGTCTCGAAAACACACACCCAAAGCAAATACTAAAGGCCTTTATCAAAGAGCTTTTAAAGACGCTTTTATCAAACTAGATCCACGGGTGATGCTGAAAAATCCAGTGATGTTTGTGGTGTGGGTTGGCACAATTGTGACTGCACTTTTGACCGTAGATCCGACGCTATTCGGCCCGGTTCCCGGCAAGAATCAAGTAGTTTTTAACGGCCTTGTCACATTAATTTTGTTCTTTACTTTGGTATTTGCTAATTTTGCCGAAGCGGTGGCGGAAGGGCGCGGGAAAGCGCAAGCAGATGCACTGCGATCGACAAAAGCAGATACAACAGCCCGCAAACTCCTACCAGACGGTTCAATTCAGGAAGTAAGTTCGACATCTCTCAGACGCGGCGACCAAATTAAAGTGATCGCAGGCGATGTGATTCCTTCCGACGGCGAAGTGATTGCAGGTGTCGCATCGGTGGACGAATCTGCGATCACCGGCGAATCTGCGCCAGTGCTCAAGGAACCGGGTTCGGACATCGCCAGTTCCGTCACCGGCGGTACGCGCATCCTCTCGGACGAACTGACGCTGCGGGTGATGTCCGACCCTGGTAAAGGATTTTTGGACAGGATGATTGCGCTGGTAGAGGGTGCTGAAAGGTCGAAAACGCCGAACGAGATCGCGCTGACTGTGCTGCTGGCGGTGCTGACTCTGGTGTTTTTGATTGTGGTGTCAACGATTCCGCCCGTAGGCAATTATGTGAAAACTCCTGTGGGCGTGGTGACGCTGATTTCGCTGCTGGTGGCGCTGATCCCGACGACGATCGGCGGTTTGTTGAGTGCGATCGGCATTGCGGGGATGGATCGCGTCGCTCAGTTTAACGTGATAGCGACCTCTGGACGGGCTGTTGAGGCTTGTGGTGACGTGAATACGCTGATTTTGGACAAAACGGGGACGATTACGCTGGGCAACCGTTTAGCGGAGGAATTCATTCCGGTAAACGGTCATTCGCTGCCAGAAATGGCGCAGGTAGCACTGACTGCGAGCGTGTTTGACGATACTCCAGAGGGAAAGTCGATCGTCCGTTTGGCAGAAAAGTTGGGCGCAGTCGCCCAGTTCGATCGCGAAAACGCTGAAGGAACCATCGGGCTTAATTTTTCCGCAAAAACGCGGATGTCGGGTACCGATTTACCGGATGGTACGGAGGTTCGCAAGGGTGCGGTGGATGCGGTGAAGGGTTTTGTGCGATCGCGCGGCGGCAATTTCGGGCCAGATCTCGATGAAGCTTACGAGCGAGTTTCGCGCTTGGGAGGCACACCGTTAGGCGTTTGTCAAGGAAACGACACCTATGGCATTATCTATTTGAAAGATGTGATTAAACCGGGAATTCGCGATCGGTTTGACCAACTGCGAAAAATGGGAATTCGCACCATCATGCTCACCGGAGATAACCGCATTACAGCATCAGTAATTGCCGACGAAGCGGGAGTTGACGACTTCATTGCCGAAGCAACTCCAGAGGACAAAATCGAAGTAATTCGCAAGCAACAAGCAGAGGGCAAATTAGTAGCAATGACGGGAGACGGAACCAACGACGCACCCGCCCTAGCCCAAGCAAACGTCGGACTCGCGATGAATTCTGGAACCCAAGCCGCCAAAGAAGCCGCGAACATGGTGGACTTAGATTCCGACCCCACCAAACTAATTGACTTAGTAACAATCGGCAAACAATTGCTGATTACTCGTGGTGCACTGACTACATTTTCGCTAGCCAACGACATCGCCAAATATTTTGCAATTATTCCGGCAATGTTTGCCCCGGTTGGCGCATTGAATGTGATGGGTTTAGCTAGCGGTCAATCAGCAGTTCTGTCCGCATTGGTTTACAATGCTTTGATTATTCCCGCTTTGATTCCCCTAGCATTAACCGGGGTGAAATTTCGACCGCTGAGTGCCAATCAACTATTGCAGCGGAACATTTTAATCTACGGATTGGGTGGAGCAATCGCGCCGTTTATCGCCATCAAAGTCATTGATGTGTTGATTACCGCCGTCGGGTTAGCATAGAGGTTCGGTAGCGAGCAATGTACGGGATTTAACGGATAAAATGGAGAGTCCAAAAAAAGAACATAAATCAAAAGATACTTGCTGCAATTTGTCAAGAGATTTAATCGGAAAACAAGAGGAATTATGAAAAAAAACGATTTGCTGAACGATGTTTTACCGAGGGATTTTAAAGAAACCATTGAGTTGGGACAAATGCTTTGGCAGCGCCACCCAATCCCGGTGCAACTATTTCTGGTAATGTGCTTTAACTTAATAATTGCCCCGGCTGTCTATGCGGCTGCGGATGAAGGTTTGACAAAAAAAGCTGCGTGGGGTTTAAGTCTTTTGGGTTTAGTAATCGTCGGGCTAGCAGCTTATTTGTTTGTCGTAATTTTTCAGCCAGAAAGATTTTAGGTCGAGCGTATAGGGCGCGCAGACTCTGAGAAACCGGGTTTTTTGTCGCATCTGCGGGCTGAAACGAAATATTTTCACAAAAACCCGGTTTCTTAGCCCCGTGCGTACTGACATCCGTTACATCCGTTACATAATCCGTTGCCGAACTTTATTCATTGAGGTAATTTATGAGAGAATTAATCAGAGCAATTCGCGTGACTTTAGTTTTGTGGGGAATCACCGCAATTATTTATCCCTTAATCTTGCTAGTAATCGGTCAAATAGCTTTCCCCTCGCAGGCAAACGGCAGCTTAATTACAAAGCAAGGAGTTGTAGTCGGTTCATCGTTAATCGGTCAACCTTTCAGTTCGGAAAAATATTTTTGGAGCCGCCCCAGCACAACAAATTATAGTAGCTTTGCACCTACTGATTTCGACCCCACAAAGGCAGATAATTTAACTCAAAAAACGGGCGTTTCTGGAGCTAGCAATTTGGCTCCTAGCAACTCCGATTTGCTGAAGCGAGGCAATGAAAAAGATGGTTTTCAGGGAGTGCAAGTTGAATTAGACCGCCTCAAACAAGCTGGAATCCAACCGATCGCCGATTTAGTCTATACTTCCGGTTCTAGCCTCGATCCGCACATCAGTGTAGAATCAGCTAGGGCGCAAATTGAACGGGTAGCAAAAGTGCGATCGCTAAATCCCAATCAAGTAGAAATGTTGGTAGCCAAAAATACAGACGGCAGATTTCTCGGCATTTTCGGCGAACCAGGAGTTAACGTCCTCAAACTGAATGTGGCTCTCGACGGTTTACAATAGTCATTAGTCATTAGTCATTAGTCATTAGTTAGTTGTTATTTGTTATTTCTAGCAACTGTCAACTG
>JARCMA010000611.1 GCA_030248405.1 Microcoleus sp. MP8IB2.171 | reverse complement strand
TACAAGCACCAAAAACAACTTAGAAAGATCGATCAGCAGTTTGGGCATCCGTGCCCGCCATGTATTTCCCTCAGCTTCCTCAAACAAAATCACATTAAGCAGCGAGAGAGAGGCGTAGATAACAGATATCCAGAACAGCGTTGCAACCAGCTTGGGAAAATTATCGTTAACGTCAAGCTTCAGGACATTCCTGATTAAAAGCATCAGCATTAAGACGGGCAGGACGAGGTTTTTTACAACCACCAGGGTAGCCGCCAGCGGTTTACCGCGCCGTTGTAGATGATAAATAACCTCTCCTAGTAAAACGACCAGGAGTGGGAACCCTAATCCGACAATTAACGCCCAGGTCTGCCAGTCGTTTGAAAAGCTTAAATTACTCATAGACTTCTGCCTCTGGAACACTTACGCTCAGCTTAGAACTTTTGATTTGCCAAGCCACTAGCTTTTCTTTGCCAGGTTCTTGAATTTCACCAACCATCTCAAAATCGTAGAGATCGTGCAGGCGATCGCAGATGTCTTGAGACAAAAAGATTGCGCCAGGGGGACAAGCCGACTTCAACCTATTAGCAATATTGACAGTATCGCCCCAAACATCGTAGAGCAATTTATTTTTGCCAATAACGCCTGCAACCACATCTCCTGAATTGATGCCGATCCGCAGGTCTAGATGCAAGCCTTTTTCATAATTAAATCGACGGACAAACACCAGCATTTCCAAAGCAAAATCTACCGTGCGTTTATCATGATCCAGACGCGGCACATTAAGCCCGCATACAGCCATATAACCGTCACCAATGGTCTTAATCTTCTCCAAACCGTATTTTTCTGTCATTTCATCGAAGGCTGTTACCAGTTCATTAAGCAGGCTAACAACCTCTTGAGGGGACATTGATTTCGTGAGCTTAGTGAATTGATCGAGGTCGGAAAACAAGACCGAGACATTAGAAATCTGATCGGCAATTTCTCGATCGCCCTGTTTGAGGCGTTTGGCAATTGCGGGACTGAATATACTTAAGACTAATGCTTCATTTTCGCGATTTTCCCGATCGATTAGTTGAGTTTCGGCACGAAGGCTACCTATGGTTTGGTTAAATGACTTAGCTAAATCTCCAAATTCATCTTGCGAACCAGATGTGACTGCGGCATCAAAATCCCCAGCCCCCACCTTGCGGGCGCTAGCGATTAACATCTTGATGGGTTTGACAAAGATTGCGGTCAGCCACATGGCAACAAGCGTGATTAGCGCGATGATTAAAGTAGCCCCAATCACAACTTTTTGTTCAAACGAGTGAATTGAGGCATAGGCTTCAGAAACATCCATCTCCGCCAATATCACCCACTTTAAGCCATCAATATCTAGTGGAGCATAAGAACTCAAAACTGGAATATTACGATAATCGTCGATCGCCTGCGTGCCCTGTTTCCCAAACAACGCTTCCTTGACTCCTGTTGTTTTCACTTCCTGTAGGAGGATTGTAGTATTGAACTCTTTGATTTTCTTGATGGTCTTTTCATCAGTACCGATCGAGGCTAGAATTTTTGCATGACCTTCGGGGTCTTCAATCTGGAAACGAGACGCAGAGCGCATTAGATAATCCGACCCCACCAGATAAGTTTCTCCTGAATCGCCCAGACCACTTTGTTTCCAATTTTTGTTGCCCGTCATCACATTGTTAATTTTGTCAACGGGAAGCTGGAATGCCAAAATACCAAGGAATTCCGAGCCGTTAAAGATTGGGGCAGCGATAAAAGCCGCAGGCGCACTGTAGGAAGGGCTGTAGGGCTTAAAATCTACTATTTTCACATACCCAGTTCCCTTAGCCTGTCGTGTGGCTTTTACTGCGGAAGCTAGGTTACTCTCGTTGTAGGGGCCGTTGGTGAAGTTTGTGGTAAAATCGGTTTCTTTAAAAACCGTGTAGACAACAGTTCCTTCGCGATCGATCAAAAACATATCGTAGTAACCATATTTTTCAACTATATTGCGAAAAATTGGGTGGTAGCGGGCGTGAGCGCGGCTGTAAGCGCTGTCGTCGCCAGGATTGTCAAGGAGAAGTTTCTTACCAACGGGGTTGGGGTTAGCAGCGATGTAGTGGTATTGTAGGTAACGGGCAGCGGCTGTTTTTGGCGTGTAGGATGCCAGAACAGGCGAACCCTGGTTAGTTCGCGCCAGTTTGGTTAAAAATTGTGTTCGGTAGTAGGTATCAATTTTTGCGTCAAAATCCGCTGGTATTGTTGATTTTTCTAGTTCGCCGTAAGCCGTCTTAAATTCCTGTATGGCGCCGACTACTGTCAGGTCTTCGCTGAGGGTTTGGCTATGGTTGTTAATGCTTTCAAAATAATCTTGGATTTGATAAGTTTTGGCAGCCCGAAGGCTAGTTAATTGGTTGAAGACTTTTTGCGTCAAAATAGATCTACCAGCGCTAGAGCAGATCAAGGTGCTGGCGAGCATAGCGCAAAGGCTGACTACCAGCAACATGACTATGAGTTTTGTTTTTATACTTAACTGATTGAGTAATTGCATAGGAATTTTTCCTGATATTCTTTGCTTTATTTTTATGATTATACATCTTCATAAATTCAACTCTTATTACTAAAATTTATCTGAATGACATTTGAGGCGGGAATTACAAGCGATAAACTCTTCTATTCAGAAACTTTTTCCGCAGTCAATCGATTTTAGATTTTAGATTTTAGATTTTAGAGGCGACCCCACGGATAAATGCGGAGGATTTTAGATTTGAGATTTTGGATTGATTCCACGGATAAATCCGGGGGCTTGTACCATCAAGAAATTCTTGGTCATCCATAGTATAAAGGATATTAAAATCGATGCTATAACAGTGTTGCAGCCCCCAGATTCGGTAAAAAACCCGGTTTGTTTGTCGGAGTGCGTCCAGGACTATAAATCTGTAAATTGCTCCTCTATGGAGCTAGGATATGACAGAATTTTTTGTAAATTCTGTCATATCCAAGTTCAACTCCTGGCCACCACTTATGCTCCAACTGGGGATGCAATAGCAGAGACGACGTTCAAGTTGGCAACCAACCCATAGGTTGATACATACTCTTCTAATTCTGCTAAATCAACACTGCCATTGCCATCGCTGTCAAGAATGTTGAAAAGATAATCAGTGACGTAGCTTCTGACTTCTTCAGAGCTACGTTCGCCTGTTGTCATATCTTCGATTAGCCCTAACAACTCCATAATCTCAGTTCGATCGAGCGACTTACTTCCATCCGTATCCAATTGCAGGAACAGCTTTTTGATATCTTCTGTTGCTACTCTCGAAGAACGCAGTGTTTCTCTCAGTATGTCATTGCCAAATGAATTCATGAACAATATCTGTTCGATGAGTGGGATGCAGAAAAAGCCCAGGGATGCCCAAAAAACTGCATACTTCACATCCGAAGTAGTTGCACTAACTCCGATGAAAAGAGCCGCCCAAAGGAAAAAGTTTGGATTCACCAGCAGGATATAAGCATCCCTCGCTTCTGCCTTGCTTAGCTTGCCCTTTGTCACTACTGAGGTTAACGTAGCTGCTACGCGCATCGAGACAAAGACCAAAGTTGCAATTGCCAGTTGTTGCAGACAAGCTAGCGATCGCGCTGTATCCGTTGAGGAAAATATATCGCTGAGGAATGTTGCAGGAGTAAACTGAAACCCGGTTGCTAAAGCCATGAATGCAACAGCCAGCACGCCGATAAATTTCCAGTTTTTACTGTGGTGGTTTGATTCAACAGGAGATTTGTCGCGCCAAAATTGGGCGATCGCTCCCGGTATTGCCAGACCTAGAATTAGAATGATGCCGAAAAAGATCAGGCTATCAACGTTAATGGGTAAATTGGCAACCTTCAATGTAGCCAGAAGCGCCAGTGGAGCAACGATTGATAGCGTTCTTGACAAGACAGCCGACGGATAAAGATTACCGCCCCAAAGCACGGATAAAACAGGGGAAGTAAGGGCTGGCGGAACCATCCAAAACAGCACCCACAAAACTTTGTACAAATCCGCTTCGCTCTGATACAAAAATCCCGAAAATATTAAGGAAAGCCCAACAACCCATCTCACTGCCATCCACAAATAAACTACATACTTCACAGTAGAAGTTACTTTGCGTTTACTGGCGGCAAAGTCAATGTCTAGGTAGGTATAAAATGTTGAAGCGGCAAGACACGCAACAATTATCGATCGAAATAGCGCTGACGGAATCCCTGCTTCTGAGGTGCTGATTGCCCTTACTAAGCTTCCCAGCAAGAACGTGGCGGCATAGAGCAAAATCGCCCACATAATTGAAAGATCGTTGATCTCTTTCCGTAGGGCCGCCGTACCGCCGGATTCCTTGTCGCGAAACTTGACGAGATCCACACCGCTGAGAGCTTTACCGTTGGGGAGTTTCAGGTGTTTATAATCTGTCGGTGGCAGACCGCTTAAATAAAGTGCTAGAGGCTCCAATACATATTGGTGGCACACTACTAGAACAGTTTCTCCCCGTTCCAAGTGCGGTACAACTTTGTCTTCGTAGAAACGGGCAGCGCGAGAATAAACTTGTGAAATCTTTTCGCCCGCCGGAGGTGCTTCGTTGTGTGAATGCAGCATTTCCTCGAACCCTTCGTAGCCCAGGGCTAGACGCAGCAGATTTAGGTTGCGGCCTGCAAAAATGCCAAAGGATTTTTCGCTAATTCGATGGTCGATTTCAACGGGGGTATCGGACGACTTTAGTGCCTGACTTTCAGCAAGGGCGATTTCACAGGTTTGCCGTGCGCGTCTCATGTGGGAGACATACAGCACTTCCGGCTATTATGAAGCACAGTTTTACTCGTATCCCTTTCCTGTCCTAACTTTCGATACTGTCTGCGTACCTCATAGCAGCCGGAAGTGC
>JARCMA010000610.1 GCA_030248405.1 Microcoleus sp. MP8IB2.171 | reverse complement strand
CGGTGTAGCCGTTGGTGGCGGGAGCGCCGGAATTGGCGTTGCTGGGGCGCGTTTCGGGCTGGAGGTCAAATTTTGAGTTACACGCAGCAATCTCTCTGCCAGCGGCATTTCCGTCGCGCCTGACGGATAAATTTGAGCGATCGCCATCCCCAAAACCCACGCAAAACCGCTACCCACCCCCAGCAGCAGCAGCCGAAAAATCAGCGACAGTACAAGCAAACCTTTTCCCCGCGACTTGGAGACGCGAGTGGGGGGGATTGAAGGTTTTTGGTTAAAAGATCGCGTCATATTCATCCCTCTCGGTGTACATACCAGATTAATTTCGATACTATCTTACCTATCCGATTTTAGATTTTAGATTGGAGGACAAATCTACATTAGAAAAGGTTGCATAAATCTTTGATTGATACAGAAACCGCAGATGTAAGGCAGATGTACGCAGATAAACGCAGATAAATTTTAAGATAGAAGAGCGAATGAATGCAATTGCTCGTCTAATCTAAAACAAAAACCCGGTTTTTCCAAATCTGGGGTTTAGCCACGCAGCATCTGCTGAGAAACCGGGTTTCTAGTCTCCTGCGTGTAAGCCGGAATTTGTTAGATAATGCTGTATAACTTTTGGAAAAAAAACCGATGACTGACCCTTTAAATAGCCCTTATCCCGTTCCTTGGGAATGGATTAGTGCCACTCATGCTAAAGTGAGCTCCACTGCCGGCACAGGCCTCCGCTATTATCGCAGTCCATCCCTAGTATCAACTAACGGCCAATACGCAGCTTACAGTCGAATTGAGTTGCAAGTGCAGCCGGAATTCTCCCGCTGTCGGGTTAGCAGCGTCATGTTTGTGGAAAATCTCAAAACCGGGGAACTGCAAACAGTGGCGGCTGCTTCGCCACTGGCCGAAAGTGGGATGTATGGTAGTGATGATACAGATATGTCCGGGACGATCGCCATTTTAGTGCCTGTTTCTTGGAATCAAGACGGTTCCCGCATTCTCGCCCGCGAATTTGAAGCACTTTTCAACTCTTCCGATATGTCCGACTACGGTGTCATTTGGGACAAAAATGATAATTACACTTATACCGTTGCTCCCGCTCGCAGTTTTTACACTCATGCTGTATTGTTGGGTTGGAGTCAAGTTTGTCCCGGAAAAGTTCTGTTCCGCGCCGGCAATTTGGGCGATCGATCTTGGCCTCTGTGTGCAGTGGATATGACAGGGCAAACGGTACCTGTCACCGAGGACAAACCCCTAGTTTTCGGCAGTCAAGCCAGCACAGACTGGATCGAACCTAAAACTCGTTTTTAGATATTATGGCGGCATTTTCTTTGATCGGCCCAACAATTTTTTTAGTGTCAGGTCAGTCTTTCAACCAATTCATTTTGACCCTGGGGCTAATTATTTTAGCTGTTGTTTTGGGTTTGACAGCGTTTATTTTTATTCGCATTTTCCTCAATTGGTTGCAGGCGAAATTGGAAAACAACAGTCTTTTTTTTAGACGCTCGTTCACAAAAAATACTGGTCATTTAACCGCTAATATTTCACAAGCTGAAAAGGTTTTTTTAGAACCCCGATTCGTAGAAAGTGACGGCAAGTTAACTGCTACTATTTTTGGAGGAAAAAGCGATATTTCAACAGCGCTTGAGCCCGAGATAATCTGCGAAAATTCAGCAGCGGTTGCCTATCTCTACAAGCCGATCGCCCTTTGGCACGGGCGGTTAATTTTGCCCTCAAACGAACAGCGCCAGCCCTACGGTTCAGTGTTTTTTGAAGTAATCAATGCCCCCAAAAAATATCAAAATTTCATTGGCAAAACAGCATTTTTGAAATGGAGTACAAATCGCGAAGTACAGTTTTTTATCCACGCAGTCAGTCAAGATATAAACTTCACACAAGAAACTAAAAAAAGTCAAAAATCTGGCAACATCCATCCAGATAGATTGAACGGATGGCGAAATGTCGGCCCTTTAGAAACTCTAGCAGGCAGCAGACTCGAAGACAGCGTGACTGTGATGCTACGCAGGCCCGTGATTGCGATTAATTATAGCAGCAGCGATCGCCATGAACTCACGATCGATCGCGAACCCGTACAAATTATCGGACATTTCTGCGCCTTAGTCTCAATTTTACAGCGAAAAGAACCCGACAGCGACAAATTTATTGTCCGGCATTTCAACAAAACATCTCAACTATTTGACGGCGCCGCTGAAATAATTCGGATTCCCCAAGTACAGCCCGACAAAAATGGCGTAGCGAGGTCTACCAATCACCTGATCGAACAATCCCCATTAAATCCAGACGGCTGGTACATTTACGGCGAAAGAGACGAAGACAGTATATTTGTAGTAGAGGCAATCGAACCCCGTAAAATTGCTCAATTAACACCAGATGAAACACATTTAGGACTGAAAAAATCTCTCGCTTATTTAAGCAACAAAAATTGGGAAAATACACCAGCCCAAAAAGGGCAAGCAAAAAGAGTATTGTTAACCCCAAATGATGCTACAGAAAACGCTTCAATCTCTCCTTGGCAAGAAGGAGATATCGGTATAGTGATTCACAGTTTCGGCGGTATTGGCGGCAAAAAAGGCGAATCTGCACCGCTGGGAATTGTCACCGGACATTTTGCTTTCGGAGTAGCAAAAGTAGTGCGCGATCGATTTACCAGCGAACTGCGTTTTGACATAGAATACAAACAAGTTTACGCCCACAATCCCGACGGAATTGTTGCCGGTTCCAGCAAATGGCAAAGTTACATGGGAGACTTGCAGCGCGGCTGGTTGGGCGATCGCCCGGTTTGCGATATCATCTGTAAATTAGACTGCGTGTGTTGCGACTACGATTTTGGCGGCATCACCTTGTCGCCTTTAACCGAATTAAACCAGCAACTAGATATCATGATGGCCCGCTACCGCAGCGGAGACGGCACCGGCGCAAGTTTAGTCACGCCAGCAACTTCTTGCGTCCAAGATTCAAGTCAGGCAATTTACGCGACAATTAAAAAAATCACTTCCGAAATCGAGTCAAATCCTCAGATTCAAGACTGGTTGAAAACACATCCTACCGACGAACAAACCCAAAGGTTTCACCAGCTAGTAGCATTAGGAGAGAGTTTAGAAAAAGTATTAATTCCCCTCGGTATTGTTCGTCCAGATTGGCGCAGAAATTCCAGATTGGCGGGGATTGATTCTGAACTGAAAAAAACCTTTTTTGTTGGTATAGTAAACATGATAAAAGCTGCTATTAGTTACCGAACAATGTTGCCCAGGCGCACCCAAGATGAAATCGCGAAAGTTTTATTAAAACAAGGAGCATTTTTGTGGATAATTCGCACCAATCAAGTTGGGGGATTTGACCCAGACATTGACCCCATCGCACCAACAGGCTTTTGAGTCAAATTTTGACACTCCCCAGCCTGAAGGCGTGGGGATTCTTTGATCTACGAGCCAGTTTGCTGAGGCAGGATTTCTCCAACAACAGTAGAGACTAATTCTCCCAAAGAGTTGCTTGGTTCAAGACCAAAGGTTCCGGTATGCCCTACCGTACCCAATCCTCGACTAAGGATATTTTTAGCTGCGTTTTCGTCACGATCCAAGACACAACCACATTTACAAGCATGGGTTCTTGTAGATAGCGTTTTCTTCACGATTTCACGGCAGCTAGAGCATTCTTGACTGGTGTATTGGGGATTCACCGCAACCGTGATTTTCTCAAACACTTTCCCAAAGTATTCAAGCCAAACACGAAATTGATACCAAGATGCGTCATTAATGGACTTAGCCAGACAATGATTCTTCACCATGTTTTTGATTCTCAAATCTTCGTAGACGACTACATCGTTTGATGAGATTACGCACCTTGCTAATTTCACAGCATGGTCTTTACGTTGTCTACTTATTTTGAGATGGCGCTTACCTAGAATCTGCCGAGCTTTGCCCCTATTTCTTGAACCTCTTACTTTTCTTGATACGCGACGCCCAGAGCGTTTGAGGACTTTCTCACCTTTGATCAGAAACCTCGGGTTTTCAACCGTAGTTCCGTTTGAATCGGTGTAATATTCCTTCAATCCCACGTCTAATCCGATCGTAGTACCAGAGGGTTCTGTGTTTTCTTTTCTATCGACATCCACACAGAATTGGACGTACACGCCATCAGCACGTTTGACCAATCTCACCCTTTTTATTTGGCTAATTTGGTAAAAATGTAGATCGCGTGTGCCTTTTAGTTTTAATCGTCCAATTCCTTTTTTGTCGGTAAAGTTGATTGATTTCCGATCGTCAGCAAGTTTCCAGCCACTGGTTTTGTATTCCACCGAGCGGCAATCTCTTTGAAATTGTGGATACCCTTTTTTACCAGGAATATTTTTCTGGCAGTTATCGTAAAATCGGGAAATAGAAGACCATGCCCGTTCTGCGCTAGCTTGTCTTGCCATTGAGTTGAGTTCGTCGGCAAAGGGAAAATCGCGAGCTAGTACGGCGCAGTATTTATTTAAGTCGTTTTTACCCACTTTCTTGTTGTCCATCCAATAACGCAAACAGCTATTGCGGACAAACTTAGCGGTACGAATTGCTTCGCCTACTGCTTTGAACTGATTCGATTTTCCGTATGCCTTGAACTCAAAAACTAACATGACTTCACCTCCCATCTTATACTACACGCTCCAGTATAAAATGTTCGGCGAGTTATTAAAACTTTACAATTAAAGCCGTCCTAGAAGGACGGGGTTTTAAACCCAAATCTTTGATAATATAAGAAAAAGACGGCGGTTGAAACCGCGTCTACACAAACGAATTCCGCCTCCGCGGAATGAAGAGAATTAATCAGATCCGGTAATTTTAACCGCGCACTCTTCAACCCGCGGAGGCGGGTTTTGTTTGTGTAGACGCGGTTTCTAACCGCCCGGTCTTCTTCAACTTCTATGAACCATTACCAAGGAGTGACTGCAACAGTGCCGCCCGGTGCAATAACTACTCGGAAATCAGCCAGGGGTTCCGCGGGCGGCCTGCTGCCAATCGGTTTGTAAAGCAACTCCGACAACGGCGCTTCGGATCGATCGACTGCTGCGGAATTCTCCGACTTATAACCGACAATCGCCCCATCTTTAGCCACACTCACCCGATAAACCAACTCCGCATCAACCGCAGGCTTAGTCTTCAAAACTCCGTCAATTTGCTGGGAAAGTTGGCCCTTCAACAGCTCAATTTCTGCCGGATCGGTAATCGGCACGGCTGCAGCATCAGGGCTTGCCAAACCTTCAGAAACAGGACTGGGCGTGCTTTCCGGCGAAGTGCAGGACATTCTGCTGCTCGACGTGACGCCGCTGTCGCTCGGCATCGAAACGCTCGGCGGCGTGATGACGAAGCTCGTTGAACGCAACACGACGATTCCAGCCGAGCGCAAACAGGTCTTCAGCACGGCCGATGACAATCAAACCGCGGTCACGGTCCG
>JARCMA010000609.1 GCA_030248405.1 Microcoleus sp. MP8IB2.171 | reverse complement strand
GTTTTGAGACTCTATAATCCTATAACTTGCACTTCTTTGAGCCAAAAAAGCTTGAACCCCTTATCTGGCAAACTTTCTACATTTATTCAGCAAGCCCTAAGTAGACAGACAAAAAAATCTGTCCGCCTACTTAATCGCTAACTAGAAATCACTCCCACTCGATCGTTCCCGGTGGCTTAGAAGTAATATCGTAAACCACCCGGTTCACCCCCTTAACCTCATTCACAATCCGGTTCGAGATCAGTTCCAACAAATCGTAAGGAACCCGCGCCCAGTCAGCCGTCATCCCGTCTTCACTCTTAATAAATCGCAAGACGATTGGGTAAGCATAAGTGCGCTGATCGCCCATCACGCCTACACTGCGAATCGGCAGCAAAACTGCAAAAGCTTGCCAAAGTTCACCGTACAATCCGTGCCGGTTAATTTCTTGGCGAACAATGAAGTCAGCATCCCGCAAAATATTTAGTCTCTCTGGGGTAACTTCTCCTATAATCCGAATCGCCAATCCTGGGCCGGGGAAAGGTTGCCGATTCACGATTTCTTCGGGAAGCCCGATCGACCGGCCGACTTTTCGCACCTCATCCTTAAACAGTTTTCGCAGCGGTTCAATCAGCTTAAATCGCAAATCTTTCGGCAAACCGCCGACGTTGTGGTGGCTTTTAATTTTAACAGCAACTCGATCGCCACTTTTCGGGTCTGCATTAGTGTCAGCCGACTCAATCACATCAGGATAAAGAGTACCTTGTGCGAGGTAGTCGAAGGGGCCCAGACGCTTCGATTCTTCTTCAAATACGTTGATAAATTCGTGACCGATCCGCTTGCGTTTTACTTCAGGATCGGTTATGCCTTCAAGTTGAGCTAAAAAGCGTTCGCGAGCATTAACATATTCAACGTCAATGTGGAATTGCTCTTTAAATAATTTTACCAACCGTTCTGGTTCATACTTCCGCATAAACCCTTGGTCGATAAACATACAGGTAAGTTGATCGCCGATCGCCTTGTGCAGCAAGAAAGCCAAAGTAGAAGAATCTACACCACCGGATAGAGCCAGCAAAACTCGTTTCTCTCCGACTTGCGCGCGAATTTCGCGAATCGATTCCTCAACAAAAGTAGCTGTTGTCCAAGTCGGTTCGCACTCGCAAATGTGGTAAACAAAATTGCGAATTAAAGCTATTCCCCCGATCGAGTGAACTACTTCTGGGTGAAACTGAACCCCGTACAAATTTTTCTCGTGGTGAGCAACAGCAGCAGACGGAGTATTGTCCGTGTGAGCGAGGATCTCAAAACCCGTCGGCAGCTCAGTACAGGAGTCTCCGTGACTCATCCACATCGTGCTGCCTTCTTCGACATTTGTCAGCAAATCCGTAGGATCGTCAATAAATAGCGATGCCTTGCCGTATTCGGCTAACTTAGCCCGCTCAACCGTGCCTCCGAGCTGCTTTACCATCAACTGCATCCCGTAACACACTCCCAACACCGGTATTCCCAAATTCCAAATTTCTGGGTCGCAGTGGGGTGCTTTTTCATCGTATACAGAACTCGGGCCTCCTGAAAGAATAATTCCTTTAGGATTGATAGCTTTTAACTGTTCTGCAGTAGTCCGATAAGAAATAACTTCTGAATATACTTGAGTTTCGCGAATGCGGCGAGCAATCAGTTCGGAATATTGCGAACCGAAGTCGAGAATCACGATCGTCTGGCGATCGATATGCCCCAGAGAAGAGTTTGTGAGGTCTGATTCAGTTTTTATTTGAGTAGTCACGGTTATTGCGTAATTGCTAATTGCTAATTGGGCAGAAATTAGGGGAGGTATTTGTCGCGGCTTCACTACAAGACTGAGGAAGGCGAGCAAGCATTAGTCGCTAGGAATAAATCTTATTTATACTAGATTGCAGTCAGCGCTCGTAGTCTATTAATAGGGTCGAGGGCAAGCATAGATTTACTTCAATCCTTACCCTACCTAATTAATTAAACTCTGGCGTCAAAAACTGCGTCCCCAAGCAACCTAGTATAATTAAGGTCTAGGGACAAAGAATTATTACTTGTTAAATATTATCCCTGAGCGATGTTTTAAACAGAATTCAGGGATATCCACACTACATTAACAAATTTGGGTCAAAAATGTATCTCCTATTTCACTTTTAACAATAATTTTGCGATCGCGCCCGAACATCACCGAGCCCACGGGGATGTGCAAGTTAGTGTGAGTAAAAATGCAATCCGATGACCGCAAGTCTATTTGTCGGGCGATGTCGCCGTAAATTTGATCGACCCAATTGCTCCCAAACTCGGCGTCTAAAGCCCGCAGTTGCCCGAGAGCCTCTTCGGCTGTCGCTGCGGCAAAAATTGCGGAACAAGCATCGGCAGGCATTCGGGCCTTAGCACAGTAAGCTGTGAGAATTTCCCTGCGCCCGTCAGCGAGGTGGTGGTGAGTGTGAAAAATTCCCGCAGCCAATTTCATCAGTTTCCCGTGATAGCCAAAGAGCAAAATTGACTGCACGCCCTGATATCCTGCTTCTACCAGCAGCGGGCCGAGCCAGTTAGCGGTTTTGACTAGCCTCTCAGGATTAATCCCCAGTTGTCGCGCCAAGTCCAAACCGTTTTCGCCGATGCAGAAAACCAAACAGTCAAACAGTTCGGCTTTTTGTTGCAGTTGTTCGCGGTAAACTTCCAACTGTCCAGGGGCACTAAGCGGTTGAGAAATGCCAGTTGTACCCAGCAGCGAAAGTCCTTCTACCACGCCGAAAGCTTCGTTAGAAGTGCGGGTGGCTAGTTGCCGCCCAGACGGCAGAATCAGGGTGACAGTAATTTTTTCGGACGGTGCGATTTCTCGGCTCAGATTCGATCGCAACAGCCGCATCGCGTAATCATAGATTGCCGCTCCTCCACCTGCTTTATGATGTCCAATTCCCTCCCCGCCAACAATCTGTATTTGTTCCCCCTCTCCTTCTCTCCCCAATTCCACCATTGCCCAAACGGGGGTATTGCGAGTCAGATCGAGATTGTCCCCCGGATCGGAGCGAGTCACTCCTAAAGCGGTACCAGTTTTGAGTACAGACGCCTGTTCGATCGGAATTTCTGCCGTTATTTGCGGTTCCAGTAAATTTACTGATACACTATCAACAGACTGGATACCCTCACGCAAGCACCGCAAAGCTGCAAGTGCGGCTGCACAGGCAAATACTGGCAGTGTATACCCCGATAAAGGTTGAGTTTTTGTCACAATCTAATGCAGAAATCCGTAAATTTGCCGGCGATCGACATCACACCTTAGCAGTGATATCTTTCAAACGTTTAAGTTTAATTCTAGGGTTTGCTATTATCAGCAGTTAGGGTAATTTTTGTCAAGTAATAATTTTGTCCTACCAGTTGCCGATCGCAGCCACACTTTTCTTGAGGTGCGTTAGCGGAGCCCTCGTAGAGGATCGCCAAAAACCCACTCCGAAGCCTTACGGGCACGTGTCGGCAATTTCCCTAAAAAACCCGGAATGTCGATCGCGAGCGCTGGGACTGAACAAACGGATTCCTGGAATTAGGTACAAATCGTTAGCAGCTATACTCGGCAAGTCGATCGTCTTTCATTCTATAGATTTATCTAGCCGTAAAGGTTTGAGAGCGGAATGGAGGATAGGGCGCGAAATTTGTTTTGGCCTTTGGGGAACTTGTTTGAGGCGGAATTCGAGCAATTTTTGGCAGGCGAAATGCTGGGATCGCTTCCTGGTTAAGCCCTACAACCTACTTTTTTACAATTACCAAATTTATATCTCCCAAGCGGTTGATGTCCTAGCGATTGCCAGTCATTTATATTGATATGAATTACCCGGACGTGTCAGTCCTACTTTCGAGCTAACCTCTTGAAGGTGGGGCTGGTTTTATCTAACCCTATTACTTCAATTCTCCAATCTACAATCTACAATCTAAAATCGATTGACTATGGTTGAACCAGTTGCAGAGTTAAATGAACCTCTATCTCTTCAGACTCCAGAAATAGTAGACCCGAAAATATTTCAGCTCGTTCTCTCTGCAAAAACAGCTCTCAAATTTTCTAAAAAAGACGTTCGATCAACCCTGAAAGCCTCAACTCTAGACGGCATTTTTGCCACTATCTTCGAGTCGGCGACCACCGGCGTGCTGCTGAGCAACTTCTTGCTGCAACTCGGCGCGAGCAGCGTGGAAATAGGTATATTCTCGGCTATTCCTATGGTGGTAAATCTCCTGCAACCACTAGGAGCCTACATCGCAGACCGCACAACCAGTCGCCACTGGTACAACCTATTTGTATTCGGCGCGTCGCGGCTGCTGTGGCTGGTGCTCGCGGTGGCAATTGTTTGGGGTTCCCAGCACGCAGACCCTCACCTACTACTGCAATGGACGCTGGTAACAGTCGTAGCAGCTAGCGTGCTGGCAGCTTTTGCCAATTCTAGCTGGTTCAGTTGGATGGCTGCTGTGGTTCCTCAGCGCTTGCGGGGACGCTATTTTGGCTTTCGCAACAGTGCTGTCAGCCTCATCACTTTGCTGGGAGTGCCGTTGATGGGATTGTCCGTGTCAACTTGGGACGGCGGTCCAATTTTGGGCTACGGTATTGTTTTATTGGTGGGTGTTTTGGCGGGAATGATTAGTTTGGGGTGTCAATTCTTTATGGTTGATGTGAATCCCCAGCTATACAAAAAAGATGCACTGAACGATCGACTTACAGAGAAAAAAGCAAAGCAACTAACAGATTTTGTACCTTCTGTGCTGAAAGATTATAATTTTTTAATGTTTATTCTTTACTTCAGCGTGTGGACATTTGCTGTCAATCTCAGCGCGCCTTTTTTTAATATCTACCTGCTGAAAAATTTAAGCTTGGATGTGAGTTTGGTAACGATTTACACCAGCTTAAGTTCCGGGGCAAATCTACTGCTGCTGATGTTTTGGGGTAAGTTGGCCGATCGCTGGGGAAATCGCCCCCTGCTAATTGCGGTTGGGCTGGTGGTGGCCCTAACGCCTTTGCTGTGGTTGGGTACGGGCAATTACCCGTTTGCCCTATGGGTGTGGCTGCCGCTGCTGCACTTGCTGGCAGGAACGACTTTAGGGGCGATCGGGCTGTGTAGTAACAATATTCAAATGGAGATAGCGTCGATCGAGCAACCTTCGACTTATTTTGCGATCGCCGCAGCAGTTTCGGGATTAGCTGGGGCTTTGGGAACTACCGGCGGCGGCTTTCTTGCCGAACTTCCTGGCATGAGTTTGGGAGCAGTGTTTGCCCTCTCGGCTGGTGTTCGCTTGATTGCCCTTGTGCCTTTGGTTTTGGTGCGAGAACCTCGTAGCCAGTCGCTGCGGTCGATCGTCCCCACTTTTGGACGCCTCAAATTTAACCGGGGCTAGGAAATTTTCGCACAAATTTCCCGATCGAGAAACCAGAAAAGCCCACACATTGTTAAAAACTTGAAGCACATCGCAGAAAATCTGAGAGTAACTGAAACAAATTTTAACCCTAAACACAGCCCAAATCTGCTATCCGTGTGGCTAATACGTCACTATTATCTTGCCACCAACTGACAAATCGATCGAATATATAGCAATCCTAAATCATTTGTGAATTTCTTACTCCCTCCCCTTGATAAGGGGAGGGTTGGGGTGGGGTAAAAAGTTTACGACTCCTGCAAGGAT